>JAKLLI010000140.1 GCA_023150195.1 Azonexus sp. | reverse complement strand
AACCGGAATTCACCCCGATAGATGGTCAGTTTTCGGCCGGCAACAACACGGACAATCTCCGGGCCCTTTTCCTTGCCTGAAATCCCCGCGCCACGCGGGGTTCCGGCCATCCGTGCTGCGGGTGGCCATCAGCCGAAACGCCCGAAATCGGCCACTTTCTCCACCAGAGCCGTCTCTATTCTCCGTTTTGCCTGCGGGTAGGCGCAGTTCTGTCTCTTGCAAAATCAACAACTTACGCGCGGCGGTTCATCGTCAACCAAGGCGACCGGTCAGGCATCGAACACCAGCAGAGCATCGTTAGCGTCCACTTGACCGTATCGCAATCGAGATACATAATTGCGCAAACGGAGGATTTGATCATGGCCCATTCCACGATGTTGCACGTCCGGGTGGACGACGAAATCAAGACGCAAGCCAGCGAGGCGCTGGCAGCCATGGGGCTGTCGGTGTCTGATGCCGTGCGCATCCTGCTCAAGCGCGTGGTCAACGACCAGGCCTTCCCTCTGGAGTTGAAGGTGCCCAATGCCCAGACCCGCGCGGCGATGGAAGAAGCCCGCGCCATGGCCAAGGTGCGCACCGCCCGTTTTGAGTCTGCAGATGCCCTGATCGATGACCTCGAAAAAGCCCGCCAGCAGTAAGCGGGCGCCTCTGCCCAGGGCGTGCGACTACACCAAGACTTTCCTCAAAGACTGGGAACGCCTCTCGCGCTCAGGACGCTACGACCTGAAACGGCTGAAGGAGGCGATGTTGCTGCTCATTGGCAACGATGCGCCGCTGGGACCCGAATGGCTGGATCACCCGCTGAAGGGTGATTGGATCGACCACCGCGAATGTCACATCGGCGGCGACTTCCTGCTCATCTATCGCCTTGATGGCAATGCCATTATCTTTGTGCGGGCGGGCACGCACTCTGAATTGTTCGAGGAATGATCCGTGGCGATTGAATCACTGCCTACTTTCACCAAGCCAGCTCGTCAGCGCTGGGAGTCCATCCCTGCCGACATCCGCCAGCGACTGCTGTCCAACGTCTGGTGTGGCCAGTGCCGTTTTGAGACCACGATCACCAATTTCAGCGGCACCATCAAGGGTGGCGACTTGCTGCTGGTGGGCAAGTGCGCCGAATGCCACGGTGATGTGGCACGGGTGATCGAGGGCTCGTAACCCGGTCAGGCATCAAACCCCGCCACCACCGCCCGCTGGGCCACCCAGTCAGTCGGCAGCGGATTGCGCTGGAACCACAGCAGGCTCATGCACCGGGGCTGTTGGCCAGCCAAGATGGCCTGGATGATGGCAGGCTCCAGCAGCGTAAGCCGCAGCAGCTCGTTGACCGTCGAGTGGTGCAGGCCTTCGCGCTGTGCGATCTCGCTGCCGCTGCCGACCACGCCGTCGTCGAGCAATTGCTGCCAGTAAAAAGCCCGCGTCAGTGCCACCAGCAGGGGCTGGTCGATTTGGGTGACCACTTTGCCCGGCGCGTCGAGCTGGCCGTCCGGCCGCACCACCACCTTGCTGCCGCCTCGCTTCCTGATCTTCAGCGGGATGAAGGTGGACAGTTTCACCTGCCCGCCATCCCGGCGTTCGCGGGCGATGGCTGCGCCCAGTGGCTGCACTTTGGGCTTCATACGGTTTCCTCCATCTCCTGCAATTCCGCACCGATGGTGCCGGGCAGCAACTCTCCAGCCAGTTCCTGCCAGCCCTGATCGCGCCAGATGATTTCCAGCCCGCTGTCGGCAATCACCACGCGCTCGATCAGCAGTTGCGCCAGTCGGCATTGCTCGACGGGGAACAACTCCCGCCACAGACTGGCAAGATTGCGCATCGGCAACACGATCTGCGGCTCGGTGAGGTCAGGCCGGATGTGCTGCATTCGGTCCCACACCGATTGCACGATGTGCGGGGCCGACAGCGCCGCCACGATTTGCTCGGTCACCAGTTCTTCAACTGGCACCGCAGGCAACGGCCCGTGCTGACTGGCCCATGCGCCAAAGCGCCGGTGTTTGATCGGGCTGTAGTAGCGGTAGGTCTTGCCTTTCTTGACGGTGTAGCTGGGCACCAGCCGTTCACCGTCGGGCGTGAACAGCAGGCCTCGCAGCAGCACCGGTTCGCTCTGGCGGTCGTTGGTTTCGCGCCGCCGTTCGATGCCATCGGTGGCGATCAACGCGTGGACTGCATCCCACTGCGCCTGCGTCACGATGGCCTGGTGCTGGCCAGGGAAGCTTTGCCCCTTGTGCACGATCTCGCCCAGGTACATCCGGTTGTGCAGCATCTTGTAGATGGTCTGCTTGGTGAAGGGTTTGCCGCCCTTGGTGACCACGCCTTGCGCGCCGTAGGCCTTGGCCATCAGCGTGGCCGAGCGCACTGTTACGAAGTCGGGCACCTCGAAAAACCTCGTTTCCCGAAAATCCGGCCTATAAAAATCAGAGACTTACGGAGCCAATTTTGCAGAAATCAGGGGTTTTTCGAGGCGCCCAGTCATCGAAGATGCGGCGCACCAAAGCAGCCTCAGTTTCATTGATCACCAGCAGTCGGTCGCGCACGTCGTACCCCAGCGGCAACGGCCCACCCATCCACATGCCCTTGGCCTTGCTGGCGGCGATCTTGTCGCGGATACGTTCGCCGGTCACCTCGCGTTCGAACTGGGCGAAGGACAGCAGGACGTTGAGCACCAGCCTGCCCATCGACGTGGCCGAGTTGATCTGCTGCGTGACCGCGCTGAAGCTGACGCGGTGGCGGTCGAACACATCCACCATCCGCGCGAAATCCGCCAGCGAGCGTGACAGCCGCTCGATCTTGTAAACGACCACGATGTCGACCTTGCCTATCTGGATGTCAGCTATCAGGCGCTTCAAGGCAGGCCGTTCCATATTGCCACCAGAGAAACCGCCATCGTCGTAATCATCGGCCACGGCGATCCAGCCCTCGTGGCTCTGGCTCTTGATGAAAGCGTGCCCGGCTTCCTTCTGCGCGTCGATGGAGTTGAAGGACTGGTCCAGCCGTTCGTCGCTGGATACGCGGCAGTACACCGCGCAGCGCTTGGGTGGCACGAGCAAGGGCGCGTTCATTGAGCAGCCCCCTTGCCATCGCGCAGACCAAAGAACTTCGGCCCATTCCAGCGCGTGCCCGTGATGTGGCGTGCCGCCGCCGACAGGCTCTTGAACACCTGCCCGTTGAGTTCGTATAGACCGTCGGGCGTGACGGTCACACGATGCTGGCGCTCATCCCATTCCCGGATCAGCGTGGTGCCGGGCATCAGCAGGGTCTGCGCGTTGCGCCCCGCAGCTGACTTGATCTTGGAATGCTTGGCACCGGCCTCGACCAGCATCTTGCGGATGTTGGTGGGCATTGCGCCATAGGCCAGCTCCTGGATGCGGTAGGCCAGACGCGATTCGACGTAATTGCGGTTGCGGTGGCTGGGTCGCCGTGGAAAGTGCTGATCCCACAGCGCCCAGAGCTCGGGCATTGGAAGATTGGGCAACGCTGCCAACTGCGCAGCGATGGTGTGTTGCTGTCCGGCAGCCATCCTCAGTCCTCCCAGATCGCGGTGCCACCGAGCGTGATCCACAGGCGGGCATCGTCCGCGGTGGCCATTTCGCGGGTGGCCACCCCGCTGGCGCGGTGCGTGCCGGATTTGCCTGTGAACCAGTAGGTGTGGCCATCGTGCTGTACGCGGTAGGGCCCGAGGTGATCGAATTCGGCCTCGATGGTCATCACGCCGCGCGGGCGCTGGTTGGTGTCGGTGACCTGCACACGCAGGGTTTGGTGGATGTTCATTGCTTTCTCCAAGAGGGGTTTGCGGACCTCCATGAACGCGCTGTGCCGACCAGAAGCCAAGTCAAACCGCGCTCTGATCAACGTCATCGGCTTGCCCTGTCGCAACATCGACACGCTCTCCCAGCAGCGTCTGCGGTTTGCCGGTGCGGTTGTCCTTGACGCCCAGGATGTAGATCTCGCCGTCCCACACTCCGCAGGCCACGTCGGTGTCACTGGCCGTGGCCGGGATCAACCAGCCGGTGACGCCATTGGGCAACTGCAGCAGGTCTTCCATCTGGTGTATGGGCCAGCGCATGGCCTCCTGGTAGTGGTCGGCAAACTCCAGGAGTTGCTGCGGCACGTCCGGGAAGTTCTCCTGGCTGAGGATGGGAATCCAGACCAGCGGCTGGCCGCTGGCAAACCAGCCTTGCACGACGCGCTGCTCGACTTCGGGGTTGTAGTGCTGCAGGCGTTCAACGGGCACGTGGCGATTGCCATCGCTGGCTTGGGGTTCTGCCGTGTGGTTCATCAAAGTCTCCTTGAGTGGTAACCCGGCACGACGCCGGGCGGTAACCGGGGTGGTAACTGGTAACCCCGTTTCGGGTTCTGTCGGTAGCGGGGCAGCGCGCTCGCGCCCCCCGTATGGCGTTTGGGCGAGGAAGGACCCATTTCGCCTGGGGTGCAGTGCCTCAGGTCTGGATCGTGACCACGGTGGCACCGCCGAAGGGCGACTGCTGCGGACGCTTGCGCGGCGGGTTCGGATCCGGGGCATAGATCGGACGGTCGTCGCAGGCAGCGCCGGGGTGATACACACGCAGGGTTCCTGCAGGAATTCCGGCTGCAGTCAGTTGCTGATTGATCTGACGGGACAGCACATCGTCACCACGGCGGAACTGGCGATTCAGGTCCACCAGATCGTCATAAGCAACGCCTTCGATCAGGTTGGGCAGCAGGTCGCCATCGTTGGCCTTGCCGATCAAGGACATCTCGTAACCGCTGCGGCGATCACCCTGGACGCTGTAGGGCGCCTCGAAAAACCCCTGATTTCTGCAAAATTGGCTCCGTAAGTCTCTGATTTTTATAGGCCGGATTTTCGGGAAACGAGGTTTTTCGAGGTGCCCTGTAGTGGGTCAGCTGAAACGTGCTCTTCAGTCTGGACTCGATCGTCCTCATCTCCCGCCACGCCTGCACGAAGGCACGCGCAGCCGTCAGCATCCGCTGTGCACTGGGCTCGAGCAGCCTTTTCATTTCCTGGTGGATGAAACCCTCATCCACATCGCCCGCCATTTCAGCAGCGAGGTCTTTGATGTACTGCTCCAGGGCCTTGACCCGTGCCGGTGCCTCCAGCGCTTGCTGGGTGGCCGCGTGGCGTGCAGCCTGCTCGGCCGCCAGGTCTTGCGCGTGGTCGCGGTCAAAGCGCGTCAGGGCATCCTGGTCATTCATCGCCACCAGCACTTCACGGCGCACCGACCAGATCAATTCGGGTTCGGGCTTCGGGTCCCAGCCGTTGACGACACGGCGCGCGGCCACCAAGGCATCAATGGCGCGCTGGTATTGCTGATTGTGGGTCTGCAGCTGCTGAAGCATCCCGGCCAGGGCCTCCAGATCGCAGATATCGTCGGCAGGACTGGTTGAAACAGATTCCGTAGCCGCAGGCGGCGGGGGGTCAATGCATCCCATTACACACATCTCCCCACCCTGTACCCTATCGTCCTGAGTGACGATCACACGGAGCGTGCAGATGAGCTGGGCGAAGCAGGAGTTTGAGACGATCGAGTTGGGCGATGCGCGGCTGAATCAGCGCGCGGTGCT
>JAKLLI010000139.1 GCA_023150195.1 Azonexus sp. | reverse complement strand
CTTTTCGACCCGGGCAGACGCACGGTTCCGCCAGCGGCAACCATCTGGGGCAAATCAAGAAATTCAACGCTCACAGCATCATCCTGTTCATTCAAAAATTTCGGCATCGGCAAACAGCGGGGCAAGGCGATCCTTGTCCGACAAAATCGGGGCGCCAGGGAGCGGCCAGTCGATGGCCAGTTGCGGATCATCCCAACGGATACCGCGCTCTGCATCAGGCGCGTAAAAATCCGTCGTCTTGTACAGCACCTCGGCAGATTCGCTCAGCACCAGAAAACCATGGGCAAAGCCTTGAGGAATCCAGAGTTGCCGATGGTTTTCACTACTCAAGCGCACCCCGGTCCAGCAACCGAAGGTTTTTGAGCGTTTTCGCACGTCGACCGCGACATCGAAAATCTCGCCGTGCACAACACGCACCAACTTTCCCTGGGCATGCGGCGCAAGCTGGTAATGCAAGCCGCGCAAAACCCCTTGCGCACTTCGGGAATGACTGTCCTGCACAAACTCCACGTCGAGGGAAAGCGCCTGATTGAATTGCCGTCGGTTAAAGCTCTCGAAAAAGAAGCCCCGCGCGTCACCAAAAATACGCGGCTCGACAATGACCACTTCCGGCAAGCGCGTGGGAATCACTTTCATCACGCCTCCCTTTCGCGCAACAAACCGTGCAGATACTGGCCATAGCCGGTTTTTTCATACGGTTTGGCCACGCGCCGTAAATCCTCATCGCTGATCCATCCCTGACGCCAGGCAATTTCTTCGGGGCACGCCAGTTTGAGTCCCTGGCGCTTTTCGATGGTGGCAATGAATTGTCCAGCTTCCAGCAGGGAATCGTGGGTTCCGGTATCCAGCCAGGCATAGCCCCGCCCCAGCGTTTCCACATTGAGCTGACCGCGCGTGAGATAGGCACGATTGACATCGGTAATTTCCAGCTCACCCCGCGCCCCAGGCTGGATATTGCGGGTAATGTCCACAACCGTGGCGTCGTAAAAATACAGCCCGGTGACGGCATAACGGGAGCGCGGCTCACGCGGCTTTTCTTCAATGGAAATCGCACGCCGCTGCTCGTCAAACTCGACAACCCCATAGCGCTCAGGATCATTCACCGTATAGGCAAACACGGTCGCGCCCGTTTCCCGGGCATTCGCGCGCTTGAGCAGATCGCTGAAATTGTGGCCATGAAAAATATTGTCGCCAAGAATCAGGGCACTCGGGCCATTGCCGACAAAATCCGCGCCAATGATGAAGGCCTGCGCCAGTCCATCCGGGCTGGGTTGCACAGCGTAGGAGAGATTCAGGCCCCACTGGCTGCCATCGCCCAGCAGCTGGGAAAAACGCGGCGTATCCTGCGGCGTGGAGATCACCAGGATGTCGCGAATCCCGGCCAGCATCAGGGTGGTCAAGGGGTAATAGATCATCGGCTTGTCGTACACCGGCAGCAACTGCTTCGATACGGATAGCGTCGCCGGATACAGGCGGGTGCCCGACCCGCCGGCCAGAATGATGCCCTTGCGTTGTCTCATGCCATGCCCTCGTATTGCGCTCCCAGCCAGTCGCGGTAAGCGCCGCTGCTCACGCGCGCCACCCACTCGGGATGATCCAGATACCAGCTCACCGTTTTTCTGAGCCCGGACTCAAACGTTTCTGCCGGGCGCCAGCCCAGTTCGTCGGCCAGCCGTGAGGCGTCGATGGCATAACGACGATCATGACCGGGCCTATCCTTCACGAAGGCGATCTGGGTCGCATACGACAGGCCATCCGCGCGTGGCGAAAGCTCATCAAGCAGCGTACACAGCGAATTCACCACCTCAAGATTCGCCCGTTCGTTCCAGCCGCCCACGTTATAGACCTCGCCCGGCACGCCGGCCTCCAGCACGCGACGAATCGCGCTGCAGTGATCCTTGACGTAAAGCCAGTCACGAATTTGCTGCCCATCACCATATATCGGCAAGGGCTTGCCCGCGAGCGCATTGAGGATGCACAAGGGGATCAGCTTTTCCGGGAAGTGATAGGGACCGTAGTTATTGGAGCAATTGGTGGTCAGTACTGGCAAACCATAGGTGTGGTGATAGGCGCGTACCAGGTGGTCTGAGGCGGCCTTGCTGGCGGAATATGGACTGTTCGGCGCGTAAGGGGTGGTCTCGCGGAAAGCGGCATCCGCCTGACCCAGCGAGCCATAGACCTCATCGGTCGACACCTGCAGGAAGCGAAACGCCTTTTGATCGATCTCGGCCAGTTGACCGTAATACGCGCGTGCCGCTTCAAGCAGTCGAAACGTGCCAACAATATTGGTCTGGATAAAGGCTTCCGGCCCCTGAATGCTACGGTCGACATGCGATTCCGCGGCAAAATTGATCACGGCACGCAGCGGGTAGCGGGCAAACAGGTCCGCCAGCAAACCGGCATCGGCAATGCTGCCATGGACGAAGTGGTGTCGCGCATCGCCGGCCAGCGACTGGAGATTTTCCCGATTGCCGGCATAGGTCAGCGCGTCCAGATTGACGACAGGCTCGTCCGAGCCCGCCAACCAGTCGAGGACAAAATTACTGCCGATAAAGCCGGCACCGCCGGTCACGAGAATCATGCGAAAACCATCGAAAAAAGACGCAAGAGGCGGGATTTTATCGCAGCCATGCTCAATCCTCGCGAACCCGGACAAAACTGGCGAACCGGGGCAAACCCTTGCGGGTCAGCTCACGATAACGATAGGTCACCCGTGCGCCGACGGGCGGCGGATTGCGGCGTTGCGCATCGCTAAAACCCGTGCCCAGGCGAAGGACCTGCCCATCGCTCAGGCGCAATTGCAGGGCACCGAGCAGGCCGGCGTATTTGCCCTTCCCCGGCAGATGCGCAATCACCTCGCCCTCGGCATCAAGCCAGGGTTTCAACTTGAGCAGGGTGTCGCTGCGCCCGCTTTCATAAAGCGCATCGGCGCGATGCAGCATCAAGCCTTCACCACCCTGTTTGAGGGTCTCCGTCAGCATTTTTTCGAGTTTTGCCCGGTCGACCGCCGCATGCTGAACGACCGCCTGCAGCCAGGGTTGATTCACCTGCGCCACGATCTTGCGTATCTGCGCCACCCGCTCAGAAAAGCGACCCGCTGCACCGGGTAATTCGAAGATCATGTAGCGAACCTGCCGCCATTCCTCGTCCACCGGCTCGCTTCGCCGGACCGTGGCAGACAGCTTTTCGAACTGCCCCCGGGCAATCCAGAGTTCGCCGTCGAGTGCTTCGGTAGGTAAAGCCGCCGTAAACCAGTGCGGCGCATTCACCGGGTGCCCGCTCCGAAAATGCAGATTTTTTCCATCCCAGATGGCACGAACGCCATCCAGCTTCTCGCTAACCAAATAAGCGGCGGGGTCAATCCCTTCGTGATACACATTCGCCAGCAAGATCTCTGGCGGCACCGCAAAACCCAGCCTGGCAATCAACAGAAACGCGAACAGCAGGCCGCGCACTCCCGCGCGCCAAAGCGCCACGGCTCAGTGCTCGCCGGCCCAATTGCGGCGGGCTTTACGGGCAATGCCGAAAATTTCTTCCAGACGCGAGCCATCGCCCTGCGCCAGCGCCTCATGGAGTTGATCGAGTTGCTGACGATAGCTGTCGAGCTCGCCAAGCAGCGCATCCTTGTTGGCGAGCGCAATATCTCGCCACATTTCCGGATGACTGGCAGCAATCCGCGTGAAATCGCGAAAGCCGGAGGCGGCAAAGGTAAAGAACAGATCGGCATCGTCGCGCACGGCCAGATCGTGAACCAGGGCAAACGACAGCAGATGCGGCAAATGACTGACGGCGGCAAACACGCGGTCATGCAGTTCCGGGGTCAGTTCGTAAATATCCGCGCCACACAACGCCCAAGCCCGCTTGACCCGATCCAGACGTTCATCGTTGTTTTCCGGCAAGGGGGTGACTACCACCTTCTTGCCTTGATAGAGATTCCAGCGGGCAGCCGTCGGACCACTATTTTCCGCCCCTGCAATCGGGTGGGCTGGAACGAACTTTCCGATATGCCCGCGAAAGGCAGCGCGGGCAGCGGCAACCACATCCCCTTTGGTCGACCCACCATCCGTAATGATGGTATTGGGACCAATGTAGGGTGCGATGCGCTCAAAAATTTCCGGCATCTGGGCCACGGGCGTCGCCACCAGCACAATGTCGGCATCACCGATTTCGTGCGCGGGATTGATCCCGGCTCGATCAATGACACCGAGTTCCTGCGCCACCCGCAAGGTGGCCGGAGTGCGCCCGAAGCCGACCACTTCTTCGACCATGCCGGCCTCCTTGAGCCCGAGCGCGAAGGAGCCACCAATCAGCCCCGTGCCAAAAACGACGACCTTGCCAAACTCGGGCAGCCCGGCATCCATTTAGATGGACCTCGCCAGGGCATCGAGGAAGCGTGCGTTTTCCGCTTCGCTGCCAATCGTCACCCGCAGCCATTCCGGCATGCCGTAGCCACCGATGGGGCGCACGATCACGCCTTGTTGCAAGAGCTTTTGATTCACTCCCGCGCCATCGCCAACCTTGAAGGTCACGAAATTGCCGTAGGACGGGATGTAACTCAGTCCCAGGCGATCGAAACCGGCAACCAGTTGCGCCTTGCCGCACGTGTTGAGTTCGTAGCTGGCGGCAACGAAGGCATGGTCATCCAGGGCGGCCAGCGCCCCGGCGATCGCCAGGTTGTTGACGTTGAACGGCTGACGTACCCGATTCATCCAGTCCGCCACCTCGGGCGCAGCCATCGCATAGCCCACGCGCAAGCCAGCCAAGCCATAAATTTTGGAGAAGGTACGGCAGACCACCAGATTGGGATACTCGCCAACCCAGGCCGCGCTATCGACCCGCGCCTCGGGCGGAATGTATTCGTTGTAAGCCTCGTCGAGCACCACGATGACGTCTTTGGGCACGCGATCCAGAAATTCACGCAAGGCCGGATACGGCAGGAAATTACCGGTGGGATTATTCGGATTGGCAATCCAAACGATCCGCGTATCGGAGCGAATGGCGGCCAGCATCGCCTCGAGGTCGTGCCCAAAATCCTTGGCTGGCGTGCAAATCAGTTCCGCCCCGGTCGACATCGTCGCCAGCGGATACACCGCAAAGGCATGCTGCGAAAACACGGCCGAGCGCCCGGCACAGAGGAAGACGCGGGCGATCAGATCGAGCACATCGTTGGAACCGTTACCCAACACCACCTGATTCGCGGCCACCCCCGCCATGCCCGCGAGCTTCGCGACCAGTTCGAAGGGATCGGGGTAACGCGAAATGCCGCTGATCGCCGCGTTGACCGCAGCTTGTGCCTTCGGGCTCATGCCCAGGGGGTTTTCGTTCGACGCCAGTTTGAGAATCTGTTCAACCGGCATGCCCATGTCACGGGCCAGTTCGGTCATCGGTTTGCCGGGCTGATACGGCGAAATCGCCCGGACGTAAGACAAGGCTTGTTCTGCAAGGCTCATGGGCTGCCCTCAGTAAACGGCGACGGGATAGGAACCGAGAATTTTCAAATAGGCCGAACGGGCCTTCAACTGCTCAAGTGCCGCGTGAATCGCCGGGTCACTGCGATGCCCTTCGA
>JAKLLI010000138.1 GCA_023150195.1 Azonexus sp. | reverse complement strand
GTCAGTCATGGGTTTCCGATCCGGCGATGCGCTGGGCGATATGGGCGAGGGCCTCTTCCACCTGATCGATCAGGATCAGGCAGAGATCGCCGTCCTTGAGTCGGGCGAGGGCGGTATCGATCGCCGCGAATTCGCCGTTGATGGCTTCGACGTGCTGAACCCGCTTGGCTTTGGACAAGCCTTCGCGCAGCAGGGCGATCACTTCGCCATCGGCGCGGCCACGCTGGCAGGCATCCTGATACAGGATGACGTCGTCGAAGGCCTCGCCGAGAATTTCGGTTTGCTGGCGGATATCGTCATCGCGCCGGTCACCGGCACCGCTGATGACGACACTCCGGCGCAAGGCCGGCATGTTTTCGACCGCCTTGACCAAGGCCAGCATGGCATCGGGATTGTGGCCATAGTCGGCAATCAGGGTGGCACCACGGTAATCGAAGACATTGAAACGGCCGGGCGCCGTGGCGCTGTCGCTCACGAATCCCGCCAATGCACGCTCGATGACTGCCCATTCATAACCCAGTGCCCAGCCCGTGGCGGTAGCCGCCATGGCATTTTCAACCTGGAAGCCGATGCTGCCATTGCGGGTGAGCGGCACATTTGCCAGCGGAATGCGATGTTTTCGCCGACCTTCCGCGCACACGATTTCCCCCGCTTCGACATAGACTACGCGCCGTCCCTGCGCACGATGCGTCGCCAGGACAGGGTTTTGCCCATTGATGGCGAAATAGATCACATCGCCGGGGCAATGCTGCGCCATGGCGGCGACAACCGGGTCGGCGGCATTGAGGACCGCAGCACCGTGGGGCGCCACATTTTCGACGATGACCCGTTTCACGACTGCCAGTTCGTCGACCGTGGTGATGTAGTTGAGGCCAAGGTGATCGCCAAGGCCGATGTTGGTGACCACTGCAACATCGCACATGTCGAAGCCCAGGCCCTCGCGCAGCACACCACCGCGCGCGGTTTCGAAGACGGCGGCATCAACGTCCGGATGCATCAGCACGTTGCGGGCGCTGCGTGGACCGGAGCAGTCGCCGGTGTCGATGCGCCGGCCTTCAATGTAAATACCGTCGGTGCTGGTCATGCCCACGCGTAGTGCGTTGGATTCGAAAATCCGGCCAATCAGGCGGCTGGTCGTGGTTTTTCCATTCGTGCCGGCAATCGCCACCACCGGAATGCGGGCGTTTTCACCCGCCGGGAACATCATGTCGACGATGGCTTCACCGACGGCGCGTCCCTTGCCGAACGAGGGGTCGAGGTGCATGCGCAGGCCGGGGGCGGCGTTACATTCGACAATGCCACCCCCTTGTTCTTCCAGCGGCTTGTGCATGGTGTCGCACACCACGTCGATACCGCAGATGTCCAGCCCCACGGTTTGTGCGGCGGCAACGGCAGCGGCGGCCAATTCCGGGTGAACATCATCGGTGACATCGGTGGCCGTACCGCCCGTCGACAGATTGGCGTTGTTGCGCAAGACAACGCGCACGCCGCGCTGGGGCACGGACTCGGCGTTATAGCCTTGTTCTTCCAGACGGGCCAGTGCGATATCGTCAAAGCGGATTTTGGTCAGCGAAGTGGCGTGACCGTCGGAGCGACGTGGGTCGCTATTGACGATGTCCACGAGCTCGCGGATGGTATGTGTGCCGTCGCCAATGACTAGCGGCGGATCGCGGCGGGCGGCGGCGATCAGCTTGTCGCCGATGACCAGCAGGCGCCAGTCATGGCCGGGAAGGAAGCGCTCGACCATGATGTCGTCACGGAATTCGATGGCCACGCGGTAGGCGCGACGCACCTGCTCCTCGGTGGTCAGATTGACCGAAATCCCCTTGCCCTGGTTGCCGTCCTGCGGCTTGACCACGACCGGCAGGCCGATTTCCAGCGCGGCTTTCCAGGCATCATCTTCGTCCTCGACCGGACGACCATAGGGCACTGCCACGCCAGCGGCATGCAGCAATTTCTTGGTCAGTTCCTTGTCCTGCGCAATGGCCTCACCAATCGCACTGGTAAAACTGGTTTCTGCGGCCTGAATCCGTTTTTGCTTGCTACCCCAGCCGAATTGAACTAGGCTGCCTTGGGTCAGGCGACGGAAGGGGATGCCGCGCTTGATGGCGGCCGAAACGATGGCGCCGGTTGAGGGGCCAAGGCGGATGTCTTCATCCAGATCGCGCAATTCCTTGAGCGTCGCGTCGAGATCGAAGGGGGTGTCGTTGACTGCTGCCAGGCAGAGTTGTTCGGCGCGCTCGAAAGCCAGTCGGCCAACATCTTCTTCGGTGTACTCGACGATGACCTGATAAACGCCAACATCCACGGTTTGTGCGGTGCGGCTGAAAGTCACCGGGCAGCCCGCCTGGGCTTGCAGGCCCAGCGCGGCAAATTCCAGCGCGTGGGCCATCGAGACGGTGTCGAGGTGATCGGAGGGAATCAGGTCGCCGAGTTCTGGAAAGCGCTCACGCAAACGACCCTCGAAATTGGGCAGGTCGGCGATGGCGCGTTCGGCACCTTCACAGGTAACGATGGCCTGAATGGCGGTGTGGCGGCTCCACAAATTGGGGCCGCGCAGGGCGCGAATACGGGAAACATCCATGACGCGAGAATCCTGGTTATTTTTTGGGTGCGGCCGCTTTGCGGGCCGGGGTGTTTTTCTTGACACGCTGCGGGAGCAGGGCCGCCGGATCCGGCAACTCGAGACCGAAGGTCTTGGCGCCGGTGGTCATCACTTCCTGCGTCAGACCCAACGCCCAACCAGCAGCAATGCCGGCCAGTACGTTGGCGATGTCTTCCGGTTTCTTGTGTTTGCCAATGACCGGCACGTCGCCCAGGCGGCAGAGGCGCAATTCGTCGTTGCCGGTGCATAGCGTGATACGCCCTTCAACAACGGTCACTGCGCGCTTGCCCTCGGTACGATGCGCGGCGAGAACCGGATGGGCGGCATCGGCAGCGAAGAAAATGACTTGGCCGTCGCACAGGTCCGCCAGATCAGCCACCATCGGATCGGCGGCATTCAGGACGGCAAAGCCGGATGGCAGCACCACATCGACCTGGGTGCGGTAGGTCGAACGATGGGTGGTGTAATACTCACCGCCCGTGGGCTGAACATCCCAGCGTTCGAGATTTTCCTTTTCCGGCTGGATGTTGGTCACCACACCGACCGAGCAGCGGTCGTATGCCAGTCCTTCGCCAAGAATGGTGCGCGCCCCGTTTTCGATCACAGCCGCCTGAACCGCGCGGTTGAGCAGCAGCCGATGGCCGGCTGCCCAGTTGGCGGCATCGCTGTGCTGGACCTGACGGCGACCAAGGAAGAGCCCGTCGCTGCAGGCTAGACCGCCGGATTTGCCGGAGAGGTAGATCAGATGGGCGACCAGACGGGCGACGGCGGTTTTGCCACGGGTGCCGGTCACGCCGACCAGTGGAATGCGACCGGTTTCGCTCGCGGCAAAGAGGTTGTCGACCACGGCCTGACCGACCGGGCGCGGTTTGCCCACGCCCGGTTTGATATGCATGAGCAGGCTGGGGCCGGCATTGACTTCGACAATGGCGCCGCCCTGTTCGGCGAGCGGTCGGGAAATGTCCTTGCACACCAGATCGATGCCGGCAATGTCCAGACCGACCACCCGGGCCGCCAGTGAGGCGACCTGCGCTGTTTCCGGATGGACTTCGTCCGTGCAGTCGAAGGCGTGATTGGCATTGCGCTGGATCAGGACTTCCTGACCGGCCTTGGGCACGCTGTCGGCGTCCATGCCCTGACGTTCGAGTTCGATGCGGGCGGCGGTGTCGATGCGAATGATCGAGAGGGGGTGCAGTTCGGTCGTGCCACGGCGCGGATCGGTATTGATCTGGGTGTCGATCAGCGCTTGCACGGTGGATTGGCCGTCGCCGGTAATCGTGATCAGGTCGCTGCGGTTGGCGGCAACGAGCTTGCCACCGACCACCAGCAGCCGGTGTTCGATACCGGGAATGCTGCGTTCCACGAGCACGCCGGAACCTTCTTCGACGGCAATGGCGTAAGCCTTGCGGACATCGTCCGGGGTGGTCAGGTCGATGAAGACGCCGCGACCATGGTTACCGTCGGTGGGTTTGACGACCACCGGGTAGCCGATGTCCTCGGCAGCCTCACAGGCGTCGTCGGCATCGTCGACTTCGCGGCCTTCCGGGACCGGCACGCCGACCGAGGAAATCAGCTCCTTGGTCAGGTCCTTGTCGCGGGAGATGGTTTCGGCAATGGCGCTGGTCTGGTCGGTCTCCGCCGTCCAGATGCGGCGCATGGCGGCGCCGTAGCCCAGTTGGACCAGATTGCCGTCTTCCAGCAAGCGGATGTGCGGAATCTTGCGCGCTTCGGCGGCATTGACGATGGCTGCCGTGGAGGGGCCGAGATACTTGCGGTCGACCTTGCGCCGCAGCGAATTCACGGCAGTTTCGAGGTCGTAGGGCTGGTCTTCGATGGCAGCCAGCAGCAGTTCGCGGCCCAGGTCGAGCGCCATGCGCGTGCATTCTTCGTGGAAATTGCTGACCACCAGCTTGTAGACACCGCGCGTGGTGGTTTCCCGCGTGCGGCCAAAACCATCGGGCAGGCCGGCGAGCGTCATCAGTTCAAGAACGATGTGTTCGAGGATATGGCCCGGCCAGGTGCCTTCCTGCAGGCGGCGGAGAAAACCGCCGCGTTCGTCGTAATTGCAGCGGTGTTCGATCAATCCCGGTAGCCAGGCAGAGAGGCGCTCATAAAGGCCGGGAAGGGTGTTCGAGGGAAAGTCTTCGAGTTCGCCAATGTCGATCCAACTTTCGATGACCGGCGGGTAGGTCCAGATACTGGGACCCTTGAGGGAAATGCTATCGCGGAAAATGATGTCTTTTTTGCTCATGTTCGGTTCACCCGGCTCCATGTCGTGAGGGTGTGTTTGGGGCGCTGGCAATTATTACGCTTTCCGGTGCGCGTGGATGGTCGCGGTCAAAAAAATCTCGTCAGGCGGTACAGGCCGTTACAGGGTGGTTAGAGGAAGCGATCCAGCAGCTTGCGGCTGTGCCGATCCAGCGTTTGCATGTCGCGAATCAGGTACTGGATGCCGTGCGCGTCGGCAATCAGCAGGCGGGTGGGCGTCAGTCGTCGGATGTCTTCCTCGCCCTTGAGCGTGAGCCGTGTTTCACCGCGATCCGTCGTGATTTCCCAGGTGCTGGGACAGGCAAAGCTGGAGACTTGCCGGATGCAGGAAATTTCCGGGACAAATTCCCGGCTGGCCAGTTCGGCCTCGATGAGTTCGCGGGTGACTGGCGGAAGATCTGCGATCCGGTCGGCCCACAGGACTTCGTGGCCTTCGACACTGATGAGCGAAATGCCTTCGTCGGGGGCTGCAATGGGAAAAGCGCGGACGGGCGTGACCCCCTCGTGGCGTTCGCCATTTTCGGTGATCAGGACCAGTCGACCGCAGGCGTCGCGGAGCAATTGAATGGTGGCAGGCGTCATGATCGGCTCAGGCAGTCACGGTTTTGGGCAGATTGGGTGCCGCGGGTTCCGGCGGTTCGGTATCGACATTGCGGGCTTGCGCCATGTAGAGCTTGAAGTAATGGCCTTCCGCTGCCATCAGG
>JAKLLI010000137.1 GCA_023150195.1 Azonexus sp. | reverse complement strand
ATCTGTTGAATGTGGTACAGCGCGAAATGCCGCTGCCTCAGGTTTTGCTCAAGCCCATGAGCGGCTTGTCGATCCTGAACGCTGCCAAGGCGGCGCGCAAGTTGGGGCGTTTATCCTTGCCGCAACAGCAGACTTTGCTTGATGCCATGTCCGGGTTGGACAAGGGGGTTGATGTCATTCTGGTCGATGCCAGCCTGGCGCATCCTCAAGGATTTTCACCGTTTGGGCTGGTCTCGCAGGAAACCGTCGTGGTCCTGTCCGGGAGTAGTGCCTCGATCACCGAGGCCTATGCCTTGATCAAAAAGGTGAGTCACGCCTTCTCTCGCCGGCATTTCCGCATTCTGGTGAACAAGGTGCGCAGTCAAGAAGATGCACGATCGATCTACGAAAATATTGCGCAGGTCGCTGTTCAGCGCGGCATTGCCCGTCTGGACTATGCGGGTGCAATTCCGCTGGATGACGCCTTGAAGCTTTCCACCCAGTTGTGCCGACCGGTTTTGTATCAGGCGCCGGACTCGGCTGCCGCGGCGGCATTCCGGGATCTGGCTTCGGATTTGCAGTATTGGCAACAGGGTGAAGTCACGCAGGGGGGCGTCGGTAAATTCCTGCAGCAACTGCTACACTTGAGCCAACGCATAACTCCTGACGTCATTCGAGCCTGATGTACACCGCTGCCGGGCAGCCAAAAAAAGAAGATCTGGTTCAGCGCTTCGTGCCGCTGGTGAAACGCATCGCCTATCACTTGATGGCAAGATTGCCGGCTAACGTCCAGTTTGAAGACCTCGTTCAGAATGGCATGCTGGGCTTGCTGGATGCCATCGAGCGTTTTGAAGACGGGATGGGAGCGCAGTTTGAAACCTATGCCACCCAACGCGTCCGGGGGGCCATGCTGGACGGCTTGCGAGAAAACGATTGGTTGCCACGCGGCATGCGCCGTGAGTTGCGGCGCATCGAGCAGGCCATTACCCAGCTTGAGCATGCGAATGGCCGGGCACCCTCGGAAAAGGAACTGGCTGACAGTCTGGGTATGCCGATCGCCGATTACCAGAAGTTGCTTCAGGATGCGCGCGGTCACCAGATCATCTACTACGAAGATTTTGCTGGCGAGGGGGACGACGATTTTCTCGATCGCCACTTTTCGGCGCCTGAGGCGGATCCTGCAAGCATCCTGGAGGACAAGGATGTACGTCGTTCACTGGTGCAGGCGATCGATGGGCTCCCTGAACGGGAGAAGATGATGATGGCGCTTTACTACGAGCAGGAACTCAATTTGCGGGAAATTGGCGAAGTCATGGGGGTGACAGAGTCCCGTGTCTGTCAGTTACACAGCCAGGCGATCGCGCGTTTGCGCAGCCAGATGCTGGGCAATGTCAAGCTTGCGCTCGGCAAGGGTCGCGGTCGCAAGGAGAAGGCCCTTGGATAAGATCAGCGTCAGCGGCTTGCTGATTGGTTTGATCGCCATCCTTGGCGGGCAATTGCTTGAGGGGGGCAGCGCTTCCTCGCTCGTACAACCGACCGCACTGCTAATTGTCTTGGGGGGTACTTTGGGTGCCGTCTTGCTGCAGTCGCCGCTGCCGGTGTTCAGGCGAGGCGTCTCGATGGCGCGCTGGGTCTGGTTTCCCCCGGTACTAGACAGCAAAAAGACCATTGATCAGTTGTTGACCTGGAGTCAGCTTTCGCGCCGTGAAGGGCTGTTGGCCTTGGAAAAGCTGCTGCCGGGTGTCAAGGATGATTTCGCCAAAAAGGGCCTGCAGTTGCTGGTCGACGGGGCTGACCCCGAGCGGATTCGTGAGTTGATGGAGGTCGATATCGACAGTTACGAATCGGAGTGGCGTGCCTCGGCAAAAATCTGGGAGTCTGCTGGCGGCTATTCGCCAACCATCGGCATCCTTGGGGCGGTGATGGGGCTGATCCATGTGATGGAAAATCTCTCTGATCCGACAAAACTCGGGGCTGGCATTGCCGTCGCTTTCGTTGCAACCATCTACGGGGTCGGGCTGGCCAATCTGGTTTATCTGCCGATTGCTGGGAAACTGAAGTATTACATCGGCCGCATGGTGTCCCAGCGCGAGATGTTTGTGGATGGCTTGGTGGGGATCGCGCAGGGGGATAACCCAAGAATCATCGAAAGTCGCCTCAAGGGGTATGTTCGCTGATGGCCAGACGTCGGCGCATCGAGGAAGAGCATGAGAACCACGAGCGCTGGCTGGTTTCCTATGCGGACTTCATTACCTTGCTCTTTGCGTTTTTTGTGGTGATGTACGCCATTTCTTCGGTCAACGAAGGAAAGTACAAAGTTTTGTCCAATTCGCTGGTGAACGCCTTCAAGAATACGACGGGCCAACCTGGTGGTCAGCCGATTACCGTGATTCAGGGCGCGCCAATTTTGCCGCCCAAACCGGTGACCAAACCCGTTCGCTTGCCGGAACAGGACAAGAAAGCGGAAGAGCGCGACAAAATGCGGCATGTGGCAAGCGACATCATGCAGGCCCTTCAGCCGCTGGTCGCCCAAGGCAAGGTGCGTTTGCTCGAAACCAGTCGTGGGGTGACGATCGAAATCAACGACAGCATTCTGTTCTCCCTGGGCCAGGCGCGTTTGCAAGGGGAATCGATCGCTGCGCTGCAAGCAGTAGCATCCGTGCTGGCGGATGCCGATTTTCCGATCACCATTGAAGGCCACACGGATAATGTCCCGATTGCTACGCCCCAATTTCCCTCGAATTGGGAGCTTTCCGCCATGCGGGCGACCACGGTGCTGCGTTTGTTCAATGAGGCTGGCGTGGGGGCAGAACGCCTGACGGCGATTGGCTATGGCGAAACGCGCCCGGTGGAAACCAATACGAGCGTCGAAGGGCGGGCGCGGAATCGCCGCGTCAGTATCTTGATTGATTCGGCGCGCCCGGAAGAACCGACAGAAATTCAGCGCTAGTGTGGCGGATGCCGAAAGTCCTGATAGGGCGTCAGGCGGAGTCGATGATTCTCGGCGTGCTGCGACCGGCCGATTGACCATCGCTGCCATACAGCGACTGGCGATTGGGATTTCCGGTCAGGATATTCAAGGCTTCCGAGGTCCGGCTCAATTGTTCGGCGATCAACTTTCCGCTCAGGAGGTGAATGTTTTTGGCCTCCTCGGCCAGCACCAAAATCTCTTGCCAAAGCGGTAGCAGCAGTTTGCCTTGGGGCTGGGCTTCCAGCCAGCGCGTCATGCCTTGGCGATCAGGCGCTACCGCGGCGTTTGCGGCGATGGCGGAGCGCTGGGCTTCCAGTCGGTTCAGTTCGTCAATGAGTCGGTTTTTGGTGGTCAGCAAGGGTTCCAGTGCGTTGGTGTCGCCCTGGCTTAAGGCCGTTTGCTCCTCGCGAAGCGTCTTGATGAACTCAAGAATCCCCGCCTTTTCCTGCTGGAGCAGAACGTAAAGTGCTTTCATCAAGCCTTGCGCTGGCTGTTGAGCAGGTCGCGGGCGGCATTCACCAAACCATCGGCGATGGCTTCCGGATTGATTTTGAAGCGGCCCTGGGCGATGGCTTCCTTGATTTCCTGAATCCGGGCGCTGTTGACCGGCGCATCGCTCCCCGATTTCAAGGCGCTTGCCGCCGCGCTCAGGCTGACAGCCGTGGTGCCCGAATTGACGGATTCCGCCGGTTTCTGGGTGGCTGGACCCGTAGACCGCAGCGGGGGCGCTTTGAAGGAGGAAGAGTCGATTTTCATGGGAGTGCTCACTAAAAACTTTTTTGATTATTCGTGATTACGGCCACGACAGGCGGAACTTTAGCCTAATTATTTATTTCGATGGTGCCATCTTCTTTTGCTGTGCCGCTAATTGTTCGTCCGCCCGGCATGCGTACCCTCACCATATCGCCGACCGCAGCGCGATTGAGTGCTTTCCCGTCGGCACTGGCCGAGAAGCCGGTCCCGATATAGCGCACCTTGACCTGCTGCCCTTGCTGGATGACCAGCGGAGAGCGGAGTTGGTCGAGGCGCAGCGTTCTGCCGGCACCCACCGAATTGCGCAGGGTCTTGCCAACCGCCTCTGTCACGGACTGCACAGTGCCGGCAGGCAGCAGGCCAAGGTCGCCGGTGACTTCTGTGAGATCCTCTGGTGCTAACTGTTCGCCGGCAGAAATCGCACGCGCCGTCGTCAAATATTGCCCAAAGACGGCAATTTTGACCGGCACAAGAATGCTCCAGGGGTAGGGAGATTGGCAACGGATGCCAACGTGGGTGCGTCCCATGCTTTTCATGCCGGGCGGACTGAAGGCTTCGAGCGCATTGCAATCAGGTAGGCGACCGCTGTCTATCGGCCCGGCAACAATCTCCGCCTGGCCATGAGTGTGGGCGCTGAACTGCTGCGCGTGTTGCCTGGCAAGCGCCAGAATTGCGCTGGAATCGCTGGCATAAGCGCAGTTGACCGCAAGGAAGTACAAAAGCAACCGGAACTTCATCGTTGCCATTGTGCCATCCCAAGGATTTTCTGATAACCCGAATTTCAGGCACGAACCCTGCTTGTGCTCGATCGAATCAACAAGTTCAGGTGGGTGTGATGGCCGATTTCAAGAGTCATTTTGGTGTGTTGAGCAAGGCGCTGGATTTGCGAGCTGAGCGCCAGCAAGTGTTGGCGTCGAATATCGCCAACGCTGACACGCCCCATTACAAGGCCAGGGATTTTGATTTTCGGGCGGCGATGAACGCCGCCGTTGCCGGGCGAGCCGCCAACGGCAATCTATCCCTGCAAACCACCCATGCCGGCCACCAGCAAGGCGATGGCTTGAATGCCGCGGTGAAATTGCAATACCGCGGCGAATACCAGTCTGCGGTGGATGGCAATACGGTGGATATGGACACCGAGCGGGCGCAGATCGCGGATAACTCGGTTCAATATCAAATTCTCACGCAGTTGATCGCCGACAAGTTCCAGGGCTTGCGCACGGCGATGAGCAGCAGCCAAGGGTGAGGTAGCGAGTCATGAGTCTGTTTAACGTATTTCAGGTGTCTTCCAGTGCGATGACCGCCCAGTCCATGCGGCTCAATACCGTGGCCTCCAATCTGGCCAACGCGGACAGCATCGTCTCCGCCGACGGGCAGCCCTATCGCGCCAAGGAGGTGGTGTTTCAGGCCACGCCCATGGGGGCGAATGGTGCTGTTTCGCAAGGCGTCAAGGTGAGTCAGGTGGTCGAGAGCGCGGCGCCGGCGAGGATGGTTTATGACCCCAAGAATCCAGCGGCGGATGCTAATGGCTACGTCGCCTTTTCCAATGTCAATGTGGTCGAGGAAATGACCAACATGATTTCGGCTTCCCGCTCGTATCAAACCAATGTGGAAGTCATGAACACCGCCAAAACCCTGCTGCTGAAGACGCTTCAGATCGCTCAGGGCTAATTCATTTTCTCTCGGGATTTTCATCATGGCCACGACCAGCACCACTTCAGCCACCTCGGCGGCAGACCTGTTCTCCGCGATTGGAAGTCGCACTTCAACCACCGAATCCACCAGCGCAACGGCAGATCTGGAAAACCGGTTTTTGACCCTCTTGATGACGCAGATCAAGAATCAGGATCCCCTGAATCCGCTCGATAATGCGCAGGTCACGAGCCAGTTGGCCCAGTTGAATACGGTCAACGGCATTGAAAAGCTCAATACCAC
>JAKLLI010000136.1 GCA_023150195.1 Azonexus sp. | reverse complement strand
TCGATGTGCTCGTGCTGGGGCTGCCGCTCAACACCTTCCCCAAGCACCATGAGGCGCTGGCAAAGAAATTTGTCGGGCCGCACGTCATCAATGAGCGGGGCGACACGATCGACATCAAACACTGTTGCGTCTATCCCCAGCCATTCGGCAGTTACTCGAGCTACATCGCGGAGACAACGAAGCCCCTCGACAGGTCGCCGATGGCACTGATCGTCGATCCCGGATACAACACGGTGGACTGGTTCGTGTGCCACGGCACCGTCGCGAACGAGATCCGCTCAGACGCGGTGCAGCGCGGCATGGGGGCGGTACTCCGCGCCATCGCCGACGACATCATCAAGAAGAACGGCTATGACGCGCAGCCTGCCGAGGTGGTTCGTCTCATCGACCGTGCTCTCGTCTCCGGGCGCGGTCTGGAGATGTACGGCACGCCCCTGGACCTCAAGGACTACATGGCAGCCGGGAACGATGTCATCGAGGAGGCGGCACAGGCCGTGAAAAATAATGTCGGATCCGGGTCCGACATCGACGTCATCCTGCTCTCGGGCGGGGGGGCGTCGATCTACTACCAGGCCATCGCTTCCAAATTCCCCATGCACCGTGTTGAACTGCTCGCCTCGCCGGCGCTCGCCAACGTGCGCGGTTTCCAGCTGATCGGTGAAAAGGTTGGGCGCTCCCGCGTCAGGGCGACCCAGGCCGCTTAAATATGGCTGCCGACAAGTCTTTCCGTCTGCAGTGCCGGATAAACCGGACCGAATACGAGGATGTGGTGAGCGACCTCGAGCGGTTCACAGGCGACGACCGGAACGCGCGCGCCAAGATGCTGCTGCGTGCAGGACTGATCAGCATCACGGGCAGGACAGCATCGGGGGTGTCGGTGATGCCGGCGCCGCCCACGAGCCCCCCTGTGACAAATGGTCCTTTAGCACCCGATCTACAAAGCGTTGGTACGCCAGCCTCCCGCAACGGCGCCGACATTTTCGATGCGCTGGGATTCGACCCGGCCGAGTTCAAATTCGGAACTGCGTAAATGGCAAAAATATCCCTCGTGATTCCCTGCCACAACGAGGAGGCCGCGATACCGGTCTTCCTCTCGGCGGTCACCCCCATCATGGACGGCACGGGCCTCGACTATGAGATGGTGTTTGTCGACGACGGTTCGCGCGACGCCACCGTAGCAACAATCATCGGATTCTCGAACCAGTATCCGAATATCCGATTGGTCGAACTCTCCCGCAACTTTGGCAAAGAAGCCGCGATGACCGCTGGATTCTCCTACGCAACTGGTGACGCGATCATCCCGATGGACGCAGATTTGCAGGATCCGCCCGAGCTGATCCCGGCAATGATCACCAAGTGGCAGGAGGGATTCCGCGTTGTGCACGCGGTTCGCCGTTCACGGGCTACAGATTCCTGGGTGAAGCGCAACACGGCTATGGCGTTCTATGGGCTGATGGAAGGGATTACCGACGTGAAAATTCCTGCCAACTGCGGGGATTACCGGCTCATGGATCGAGCGGTAGTAAACGCCATCCTCTCTTTCCCCGAACGCAACCGGTTCATGAAGGGGATCATGGCAGCCGCCGGGTTCAAGGCGACGCAAGTAGAGTACGACCGCCCTGAACGCGCCGCAGGCGAAACGAAGTTCAATTTCTGGAAGCTCTGGAACTTCGCGCTCGACGGCATCACCGGCTTCTCGACGGTGCCCTTGCGAATGTGGACCTACCTTGGCGCGATCGTCGCCTTCTGGTCATTCGTATTTGCCGGCTGGATCGTGGCCAAGACAATGATCTGGGGCGTTGTCACGCCCGGCTACGCGACCGTGACCAGCGTCGTGCTGTTTCTCGGTGGTGTCCAGCTGATCGGCATTGGCGTGCTCGGTGAGTACATCGGCCGCATCTTTGCAGAAACCAAGCGTCGGCCGATGTTCGTCGTGGGGGCTTTGCACGGATTCGGCAATCGCGGCGTCGCCCCGGTCATTCCTATCGACCAGGCGGCAGCCTCGCGAGGAGGGTACTGACATGGCAGTGAATTCCGAGTCCTTGCGCCAGGCCGACATCGCCTTCCAGTCCAACCTGTATGAATCCGCCAATCCCACCCGCAGATGGCTGCACAACGCTCGGCGGGAATGGATTTTCCAGACCATCGACCAGGTGCGGATGTCGCAATGCAACTTCCTCGAGGTCGGCATTGGGTGCGGGATCTACACCGGCTGGCTGGCGGCGCGCGGAAAAGTCACCGCGATCGATATCAACGAGTCCTTTGTCCAGTCGGCGAACAGCATCCAGAACGTCCAGGCAGCGGTGGCAGACATCACCCGGTTCGGGTTTCCGCCCGTGCATGATGTAGCCCTCTGCTCGGAAGTCCTGGAGCACGTACCGGACTCATCCTCGGCATTAAGGAACATCTTCGATAGCCTTCGCCCCGGCGGCTATCTTGTCCTGACAACGCCGAACTCGTACTCCACCGTCGAGCTGGTCGCCAGACTGCTGGCGTTCGGGCCAGTGGTGAAGCTTGCGCGAAAAATCTATGGCGAAGCGGTCGACGATCTCGGCCACATCAATCGAATGACGCATTCGCAGCTCAAAGCACAGATCGATTCAGCGGGCTTTACAGTCGTCCGACAGACCGATCTGGCGCTCTATCTCCCCGTCATCGGAGAGTTTTGCGGCGAGCGCGGCATGAAGATCTGCAGGTGGCTGGCGGGCGCGCTGCGCGGCACGTCGCTGTCCGGGTTGCTCTGGACACAATGCTGGTTACTGCGAAAGCCGCGATGATAGACGCCGTTCTTCGCCGCTTTCTGCTGGTTGGCGTCGGGAATACGGCGCTGGGGCTCGGCGTCATCTTTGTCGCTCGTCAGTTCGTGCCTGACGTAATCGCCAATGCGATCGGCTATCTCATCGTCGTGCCGATATCCTTCCTCGCGCATCGCGACCTCTCATTCCGGGACCGCGGTGGAAAATTGCTGGCGTTTCTCCGCTACCTGCCAGTCGTCGCCGCGGGGTATGCCGTGAATCTCATGCTGCTGACCACGGCGCTGACCTTCGGCGTAAACGCTTATCTGGGTCAAACGGCGGCCATCGCCGGCCACGTGGCAACGACCTACCTGCTATCCAGATGCTTCGTATTCCTCCACTTCGAGCGATCCCAATGAGCCACGATTCACCGACCCCAGAGCAAGTTCTGTCCGACCCAGCCGCCTCTTACTGGCTAAAGAACGCCCTCCAGACAAGCCTCGAACGCGATCCCTGTGATGCCCTCAGCGACGCAGAGGCCCTGGTGTCCGTCCTGCGCATACGCCTCTCAACCATTCTTCGCGCCGATTCATAATCATGGCTATCCGATTTCCCGCAACGATCCTTGTATTTGCCGCAGTGCTCTGGGTGAAGGCTATCTACCCGGCCTCGTCCGGCATTGCCGATACCGACTTCTTCTGGCACCTGACCTACGGGCAGTGGATCATCGAGAACGGAGCAATCCCCGCCGGCGACATTTTCAGTTGGACTTTTTCCGGACACCCCTACCAGCTCACGCAGTGGTTTGGCGAGGCACTGATGGGGCTTGCCTACAACGCAGCAGGCCTCGACGGAACAAAGTTGATCTCCGTCGCGCTGACGGCCATCACGATCGGATTCGCATGGCTCGCCGCGAAGCGTTTCGTGCATACATCAATGGCACTCGGCATTGCGATCCTCTGCAACCTTGTCCATATCGTCACACCGATGCGGCCCCAGTTGTTCACGTTTGCCCTGCTGGCGATTGGCGCCTGGATGGTGACCAGCTATATCGCGACCCGGCGCATGCGCTATCTGGCGGCCTACCCTGTAATGATGGTGCTCTGGGTCAACCTGCACGGCGGCTTTGTGACCGGCCTCATGCTGATCGGGCTGGTGGCGCTGGGTCTCACCGCAGAGGCGTTTATGAAGAAAACGCTGCGCGAAGAAATGCGGGGGCTGGCAATGGTGTGGGGTGTGGTTTGCGTGTCGACGCTGGCCACGCTGCTAAATCCCTATGGTGCCAATGCGATCCTGACCGTATTGATGATTGGCGGCCTTCGCAGCGCATCGGTCATTTCGGAATGGATGCCGGTGAACCTGACAACGGAGTTGGGATGGTTCTACCTGCTGAATCTGGTGCCCTACGTGGCAGTCATGGCAGTTTCTGGCGTCAGGCCGCGGCTGTCGCATGGTCTGATCGCTGGATTCTTCCTTGTTTTCGGGGTGCTGGCCAACCGCCAGGTGGCCATGTGCGCGGCAGTCATGGCGCCATTCATGGCCGCCCTCCTCGCCCGTACGCCGCATTATGAAAAGCTGCTGGCCAGCTGCGGGAACCCGAATCGGCCGCTTGCCCATGGGCTGATAGCAGCGGCGCTGGCTGCGTCGTTCCCGGCGATCGCGGCGAAAGGCAACGGCACATGGGCAGCAACCCTCAACAACCAGTACCCGATCGAGGCAACCAATTTTCTCGTGCAGCACAACCTGACGGATCGAGTCATGTCTGACACGCTCGAGGCGAGCTACCTCATCCATCGCGGCGTTCCGGTCTTTGTAGACGGACGGATGGATCTGTACCGCGACCAGTTTTACTTCGAGTGGTACCTGGCAAGCAGAGCCACCCCGGGATGGGACGCCCTTGTAGAGCGTCATGCACCACAGGCGATGCTTTTGCGGCTCGACATGGCTATTCGCCAGGCCGCGCTGGCGAGTGGCAAATGGAAGCAGGTCTATGAGGACGCCAGATACTCGGTGCTCGTGCCGGCCAGCTTTGCGATCGAACTACCGGAAGTCCGTCCCGCCGAGGTGACCTACCTGGACGGTAAGGGCAAGCTTATCCGTCCGTACATGCCTTGAAAGGGAACACATGTCACTCGTAACGAAGGTCCGTCTGCCCAAGCTCAGACTTCCCGAGGCGACTCCAAAGGAACACGAGGCATGGGCGTCGTTTGTGGCGCTGGCGACCGAACAGAGCTCTGGCGACGGCGGACCGATGCCCGCGATCGTCAGCGCAGAACTCGAACGACTCTGCTCAAGGGGTAATCCGATCGCCCTGCGCTTCAGAGAGCGGCTATCTATCGCCCAATTCCAACCACGCAAAGTGGATGAGGCGCCGGCGCCGCCACCGGTGAAGCGTCGGATATCAATGGTGAAATGGGGAAACCCCGGCAAAAAATCGACGTAAGCACCTTCTCCGGCCACGGGGGATCCGAACCGCCGCAATAAATTGCACATAGCGCCAGCAAATCAGCTACGCTGTTTACCATGAATGCGATTTTCTCTTTCTTTTCGACGCTGGTAACGACGCTTGTCCTCAAGCCGCTGGATCATATTTTGTTTTTTGGCACCGGCGTGCTTTACAAGTCGAAGGAAACCATGGTTCAGGAAATGGCCGCAGATTGGGTAAAACGGTCTGAAGCATTTTCTAAAGAATTTGGTTTGGCTAAGCACGGGCATTCGTCGTCCTCGTTTGCACCTGTTACGGTTGCTGTATCCGCGATTGCCGATGATGATGACATTTCGGGGGGTGAATGGCCTGACGGCGAAAAGTTCGGCGCCCCTTGTCTTTTCGCAAACTCGATAGATACGGACGTTGGCGGCAGATACTACGAACATTCCATTTCGGAGACGGATCTTCCGGAGAC
>JAKLLI010000135.1 GCA_023150195.1 Azonexus sp. | reverse complement strand
GCCGGTGAAGAGCAAATGAAGCAACTCGGCAAGGCGCGTGCCGAGGCCGTTCAGGTCTGGTTGATCGAGCAAGGCAAGGTGGCGGCCGATCGGCTCTTCTTGGTGCCGCCCAAAGCCGGCGACCCGGTGCCTGAGCCAGGCAAGGGAAATCGCGTTGATTTCTCGCTGAAATAAGGCATGGCGGACGTGCTGTGGTGGGCGATCGCGGGTGGGCTGCTGCTGGTGCTGCTTCTGCAAGGCCTGTTGCTCATGCGCCAGCAAGGCAGGGCTGCGGATGCCCAGCGCGTCGATCAGGCGCTGGCGCAACTGGACAAGGGCCTGGCCCGGCTTGAGCGTGAATTGCGCGAAGAGTTGTCGCGGGGGCGGCGTGATGACGCCGAACTGGCTTTTAGAGAGCGCGAGGAACGCAGCGCCTCGTCCCATCAGCTGGCGCGCAGCCTCAACGAGCAGGTGGGGCAATTCGGCAGGGCGCAAACGGAGCGCCTGAGCTACTTCGCACAGGAACTGCAACGCTTTTCCGAAGGGCTGGATGCGCGGTTTGAAAACCTGAAAATGACCGTCGACAGCCGGTTGACCGCTATCCAGTCGGATAACGCGAGCAAGCTCGACGCCATGCGCCAGACCGTCGACGAAAAACTGCACGCGACGCTGGAACAACGGCTGGGTGAATCCTTCAAGCTGGTCAGCGATCGCTTGGAGCAGGTCCATCGCGGCCTGGGGGAAATGCAGACCCTGGCGGCTGGCGTCGGCGACCTCAAGCGCGTGCTGAGCAACGTCAAGACCCGCGGCACCTGGGGCGAAATCCAGTTGTCGGCCTTGCTGGAACAACTGCTGACGGCCGAACAGTTTTCGGCCAATGTGGCAACCCGTCCCGGCAGCGTCGAGCGCGTGGACTTTGCCGTACGCCTGCCGGGACGGGCGGATGCGGCGGTGGTCTGGCTGCCCATCGATGCCAAATTTCCGGTCGAAGACTATCAACGACTGATCGATGCGCCGGATGCCGCGGCCGCAGAAGTCGCCGGCAAGGCCATCGAGCAACGCATTCGTGCCGAAGCCCGCAGTATTCGCGACAAGTACATTGCACCCCCGCATACCACCGACTTTGCTTTGCTCTATCTGCCGGTCGAAGGCTTGTATGCCGAGGCGCTACGTCGCCCGGGGCTGGCCGAGCAATTGCAGCGCGATTTTCGGGTGAGCCTGGCCGGGCCGACGACGCTGGCTGCCTTGCTCAATAGTTTGCAGATGGGCTTTCGTACCTTGGCTATCGAGCAGCGCTCCGCGGAGGTATGGGCGGTTCTCGGCGCGGTGAAAACCGAGTTCGGTAAATTTGGCGAAGCCCTGGCGCACACCCGCAAAAAGCTGGATGAAGCCAGTAGCAGCATTGGCCGGGCAGAAACCCGCACCCGGCAATTGGGCCGGAAATTAAAGGATGTCGAAGCCCTGCCGGTGGCTGAGGCGGCGCGTTTGATCGGTATGGAGGAGAGCGATGAAAGCGAAGAGTGATCTGGCGACGGTCTTCATGGCCACCACCTATACGGTGTTCTTGCCACAAGGAAGCTTGTTGCTACGAATCGATCAGCCCTCACCTGAATTGAAGGCCTGGCTGGCGGCCGGGAAAATCAAGGATTTTGCCCTGTTGACCGCGCATAACCCGGATGCAGAGGCCTGCTCCCCCGACGATAACGCGCAGTGGCAGGCGCAACTCGAAGGGGAGTTGCTTGAAGGCAACTACGAGCCTTACGCAACGGTACATCGTGCCGATGCCGGCGACTGGCCGGAGGAAGAGGGTTGTTTTGTGCCGGAACTGCAGTTGGCGGATGCGCTGGCGCTGGCCGAAGCTTATGGTCAGTTGGCGGTGGTGGCAGGCGGCGCGGATGGCACGCCGCGCTTGCACTGGACTGAACTCGCCGACGAAAAAAACGGCGCCTGAAATCGGCGCCGTTATCGGGGCTTGATCCGCTAAATTACCAGAGTTTCCACCACGCCGTCTTGCGCTCCAGACCATCCTGATAGAAGCGGCTATTCGGGAAGTTCGCCTTGAGCACGCGCTCGGCATCGCTGCGCAGGTCGTTCATCTCCAGCGCCTCGTAGCCCTTGATCATGATGAACATGGCTTCTTCGATGGCCGGTGCCTGCGGGTAGGTCTTGATCGCTGACTGGGCACGATTGATGGCGGCGATGTAGGCGCCGCGCTTCATGTAATAGCGGGCAACGTGAACTTCCAGCGAGGCCAGCGCATTGACCAGATAGTTCATGCGGCGCTGGGCGTCTTCGGCGTACTTGCTGTTGGGGAAGCGGGTGATCAGATCGCGGAAGGCATCGAAGGATTCACGGGCGGCCTTGGGGTCACGCTCGGTGGGGTCCTGCGAACTCAGCAAACTGACCAGGCCGAGGTCTTCATTGAAGTTGACCAGGCCTTTCAGGTAATACACGTAGTCGACCGCAGGATGGTTCGGATGCAGCTTGATGAAGCGGTCGCAGGCGGCAATGGCTGAACCCGGCTCATTCGCTTTCCAGTAGACATAGCCCAGTTCGAGTTGCGATTGCAGGGCGTAGCGGCCATAAGGGAAGCGCGATTCCAGCTTTTCGAGTAACTGCGCGGCACGATCCCAGTTGGCTTCGGTTTGGGCATCCTTGGCTTCCGAATACAGCTGCGGCGCGGACCAGCCGGCGGTTTCGTCGTGCTGCGCGGTCAGGCTGCTACACGCAGCGGTTAACGAAACTGCCGCCAGCAAGGTGATTGACCGGAAGAAAGCGGGGAATGACTGGAATGCGGGTAAACTGCGCATCATGAACGATCCTATGGAAAACTCGGGCGATTATAGCCCATGCGAGCCCTTGCTCCTGACCGTTCCCGACAGTTGTTCCGGGAAAAGACTGGACCTCGCGCTCGCCGAACTTCTCCCCCAGCATTCACGCAACCGTCTCCAGACCTGGATTCGCGATAACTGCGTGGAGGTGGACGGCGAATTGGTGACGGAACCCAAGCGCAAGGTGACAACGCATCAACGCATTGTGCTGGCGATGCCCAGCGATGGGCGGGAACTGGCCGAGGCGCCGGAAGATATTCCGCTCGACATCATCTTCGAAGACGAAGCACTGCTGGTGATCAACAAGCCTGCCGGGCTGGTGGTGCATCCGGGCAGCGGGAATTGGACCGGAACCCTGATGAATGCGCTCTTGCATCACATCCCGGGCATCGGAGAAGTGCCCCGTGCCGGGATCGTGCATCGTCTGGACAAGGATACGAGCGGCCTGCTGGTTGTGGCCAAAACGCTGGAAGCGCAAACCCATCTGGTCCGCCAACTGCAGGCGCGCACCGTGAAGCGTCAGTATCTGGCGGTTGCGGCGGGGGTGATTCGTCGGGATAGTGGCGTGGATGCCCCGATCGGCCGTCATCCGGTCAACCGCATCAAGATGGCGATTGTCCCGGAAAACCGGGGTGGCAAGCCGGCGCTGACCTGGTATCGGCGGCTTGAGTTGTTCAACCACTGTACCCTGGTCGAGTGTGCGCTGGAAACCGGACGTACGCACCAGATTCGCGTGCACATGGCCTCGATTGGTCATCCGCTGGTCGGTGATCCTGTCTATGGCAAGCACGATCCGCGGCTGCCGCCGTTTCACCGACAGGCACTCCACGCCACCCGGCTCGGTTTGATGCATCCACTGAGCGGCCGTCTGGCGCAGTGGGAGGTGCCCATGCCCGCAGATATGCGCGAATTGCTGGATACGCTGCGTGATGGCTGAAGGGTATGCGCCCTACTGGCCGGCCCCGGCGACGGTGTGTGCGCTACAGACAGAGCGCAATGGCGGGATCAGTCTTCCCCCATGGCATAGCCTGAATCTTGGCGATCATGTTGGCGATGATCCAGCACATGTCGCGCACAATCGGGGCCTGTTGGCGGCGGTTGTGCCCAATGAACCTTGCTGGCTGAAACAGGTGCATGGCACGCGGGTGGTTGATGCGGCTGCCGTCGCGCCTGGCGAGACGGCAGATGCCGCGTTCAGCCGACAGGTGGGCGTGGTTTGTGTGGTGATGACGGCAGATTGTTTGCCGGTCTTGTTTTGTGATCGTGCAGGCACCGTGGTTGCGGCCGCACATGCCGGTTGGCGTGGCTTGCTCGATGGCGTGCTGGAAGCGACGGTGGCGGCAATGCAGGTTGCGCCGGCAGATATCCTGGCCTGGCTGGGACCGGCGATTGGACCGAGCAATTTCGAAGTGGGCCCTGAAGTGAGGGCCGCCTTCACCGCATACGATGCCGGCGCGGCGGTGGCTTTCGTCCCCGGACGGGAAGGCCGCTTTCTCGGGGACTTGGGCCAACTGGCCCGCCAACGCCTGAAATCAGTCGGTGTGACGGCCGTGTTCGGTGGTGACCGATGCACGGTCAACGAGCCCGATCACTTCTTTTCCTACCGGCGCGACGGGGTCACCGGTCGCATGGCGAGTCTGATCTGGCTCGCCTGACGCGGCTTGCCGGGCTTCCAGATATGCGCGGCGCTGGCGCCTGACTTTGCTGCCGCTCATCCAGATCAGGATGCTGCAAGGCAGTAGCCCGTAAAAACAAAACGAGATGATGCCAGCGACGAGGCTGGCCTCGTTGGCGGCGACGAGCAGGGTGACGTAAAGCCAGCCGATAGCGATGATGTACATGCCGTAATTATGCATTGACAGTGCCGGGAGCGGTATGCAGAATCCAAAGGCTACTGCCCCCCAATAATTACGAGACAAGACACTCCCATGGCGCAAGGATTTGGCAACAATTCGGGTTTTCCTGAAACGGCTGAGCAGTTCATGCAAGCCGGTCAGCAAATGACGCAGCAATTCATGGCTTTCCTGGGTAACGCAGCGCCGGCATTCGGCGGCGGCAAGGTGCCGGCTCCGGACCCCCAGGCAATGACTGCACTGCAAAAGCAGTTCATGGATCAGCAGATGTCTTTGTGGCAATCCGTGCTCGACAAGCAGAAGGGGCGTGAGCCGGCTTTTCGGGTAGCCCCGGAACCCGGCGACCGCCGCTTTTCGGCGCCGGAATGGCATGCCAGCCCGATTTACGACTACCTGCATCAGGCCTACCTGCTCAATGTCCGCTACCTGAAAGACATGGTCGAGGTGATGCCCAGCGAAGGTAAGGAAAAGGACAAACTGCGCTTCCTGGCACGCCAGATGGCCGACGCATTGGCGCCTTCCAATTTCGCTGCAACCAATCCAGAGTTCGTCAAACTGGCTGTTGAAACCAAGGGGCAGAGCATTACCGATGGGATCAACAATCTGATCCGCGATATGGAAAAGGGGCGCATCTCGATGACCGACGAATCGGTATTCGAGGTGGGCAAGAATATTGCGACGACCGAAGGTGCGGTGGTTTACGAAAACGATGTGATGCAGCTCATCCAGTACGCGCCGCTGACCGACAAGGTGGCGAGCCGCCCCCTGCTGGTGGTGCCGCCCTGCATCAACAAGTTCTACATCATGGATCTCCAGCCGGAGAATTCCTTGATCCGCTACATGGTGGATCAGGGGAATACGGTGTTTCTGGTTTCCTGGCGCAATCCCAAGGAGTCCGAGGCCCACCTGGGCTGGAATGACTACCTGGAAAACGGCCCGATTGCCGCGTTGACCGTGGTCAAGGAAATGACCAAGGTCAAACAGGTGAATGCGCTCGGTTTCTG
>JAKLLI010000134.1 GCA_023150195.1 Azonexus sp. | reverse complement strand
CGCGATGTTTTCGCCTCGACACAAGCCGCACTCGATTATCTGCAAACCATCTACGACATGCACGGCGACTGGCATCTGGCGCTCGCGTCGTACAACTGGGGCGAAGGTGCCGTCAAACGGGCGATCGAGAAAAACGAGTCGCGCGGCCTGCCGACGGACTACCCCAATCTCACCATGCCGAACGAAACCCGGCATTACGTTCCCAAGCTCCAGGCCCTCAAGAACATTCTCGGCGATCGTGTGACCTACGCCCGCCTCGGCCTGCCGGAAATCGCCAACGAAACGTTTCTTGCCACGCTGGAGACCCGGCGCCCCATGGATGTGACCACGGCGGCACGACTGGCCAATATTTCGGTCGACGAATTTCGCCGCCTGAATCCGTCGCACAACCGCCCCATCATCAAGCCGGACAGCACGCTCATCCTGCCGGCGGACCGGATCGACCTCTTCCGCAGGAACCTGCAAAACCAGCAGGCACCGCTCAGCCAGTGGCAAGCCCATACGGTTCAAGCCCCGGAACGCATTAGCGAGATCGCCTCGCGCTTCAATACCAGCGCCAGCGAACTGATCCGCGTTAACGGCCTGCCCGGCAACGTCCGCCTCGCCGCCGGCTCCAAAGTGCTGGTGCCCGGCTATGGCAGCAGCGATAACCTGCGCGGTGTGCTCGGCATGAACTCCTCGCCGGTCATCATCCAGCCCGATCCCCCGCCGTGCAAAATGCGCGGCAAGGGCAAGAAGGCCAAATGCGTCAAGGTCAGCAGCAAGTCCGAGCGCAGCGATGCCGCCGGACGCGCGGGCAAATCAGGCAAATCGTCGGCCAAGGACAGCAAGCAGCGCAACGAAAAGGCGTCCGCAAGCAGCCGTGGCAAGACCTCGGGCAAGACGGATCGTAAAACCGACGGCAAAGCCAAAACGCCCAGCAAACGCCGTTAAGGAAGCAGGTCGGACCCAGTTGTTTTCAAATGCGCGCAGACGTGCGTGAGATTCAATCCCTCAATGCGCGCTCAGGACGATTTTCGGGGCTGCGCGGTGATTGAGTTAAATTGGCAAGAACAGATTTTGTGGATGGTCTTCCATCTGCTCAAAGCCGAATTTTTGATAGAACTCGATGGCTGAGTGCTTTGCATTGACCACGAGGCCAATACCCCCAACCTCATTTACAACACGCGTCACACTGCGCATTTCGCGGAACGTGACCGGTGATTTCGCGGCATCGTGACTAAGCTCGCTTCGAAAACCGACTCGATTTTGCAGGTAACTGACCAAGCCCAAAGTCCATATCCCCTGCGGGATATCGCCAAGCTGGAAGAGTGGATCGAAGAAGACCTGACCGGGCAAAAGCGATTGCAGGGTGTTCGATAGTCTTGTCTACAAGTAACACATATGTTACCTTTCGGCCATGAAAATCAAGCTCGAAGAATACATCCGGGACGACGGCGCTAATCCGTACCAGACGTGGTTCGACGGGTTGGATGCGCAGGCCGCTGCGAAAGTAACGGTTGCCAAGACTCGGTTGGAACTGGGCAATACCTCAAACGTCGAATGGTTCCGGGGTATTGGTGAGTACAAGATCGACTGGGGACCGGGTTATCGCATCTACCTAGCCAAAGATGGCGACGCGCTGATTATTCTGTTTGGTGGCAGCACCAAGAAAGGGCAGCAGAAAGCCATCGATCAAGCAGTAGCGCTGCACGATGAATACAAGGCAAGGAAGAAAGCACTTGCCACAGCCAAGAAAGGGAAGAAAGCATGACGCTGACCCGTGATTTCAAACAAACTGTTATCGAGCGCGTTGAGCGCGACCCGGCATTTGCTAAAGCGCTTCTCGATGAAGCGGCCACGCTCTTTCTCAGTGGCGAACCGGATGCGGCTCGACTCATTCTCCGCGACCTCGTAAACGCCACTCTCGGATTCGAGAGCCTAGCTGAATTGACTCACAAACCTAGTAAAAGCCTGCACCGCATGCTCTCCCCCAAGGGAAACCCAAGCATGGACAACCTCGCTGCTATATTTGGAGCAGTCCGAAGCTGGCTCAAGGTGTCATTCGATGTGCGAGTAGTCGAAGCCGCGTAGTTAGTAAGCTCTGCTAAACGCAAAAAGCCGGGTTGATGACCCGGCTTTCTTTTTACCTTCCACCCACAGGATCAGGCGTTGGCGCCCACAACATTGGTCGAGACAAAACACACGGAGGGATGTTTGGCGAAAATCGCCACAAAACTTGGCTAAACACACTGTTTGTCGAAGCCCCATTTTTTCCGCTCATTTTGCCGATTTTTTCTCAGAATAAATATTCGTAAAACCATATATTTAACCAAATTTTAGGCGATGTACTTGCCGATGTCTATGCCGATGCATGCGCCGATCTCGTTGCCGTTCCGAGAAGCGTCAATCAGGTGGATGCAGAGGGCTGTTTCGGGGCAAAATCCAAGGGTTTCTCGAATTCCACGTGGTAATCGATGTTGACCGCGTCGGAAACCGTGACGGTGCGCTTGACCCTCGACGTGACGTATTGCCTGAATGGGGAGAACGCTACTGAAATGGTTGGTCGCCTACGGAGGATGTGTGAGCGAGCTATCGGCGAAGGGATGTTGACCGGCGAAACGGACGCAGAAGTCGATGAAATGCGGGAGCGCATGGAGTTGGCGAAGGAAGAAACTTCTTCGTGGGCGGTAACGCTGACCATGGAGAACGGCACGATGTTCAACTGGACTGGTGAAGCCGACGACCAAGACCATGCAGAAGGTCAGGCAATCGCGGAAGCTGTTGCAAAAACTGGAGAGCAGGTGCTGGAGGTTGTTCGCGCCAATAAGTGCTAAACATTGACCTTGTATCGCGTACAAAATTTGATACAATGATACAAGGGAGGTGTATGGCAGAAAAACCATTGGCGTGGGCCGGGTCTTCTTACAAGGACTTGACGGATGACGACATCTTTTCTTTGGAGGCAAGGAAGGTTGCCGGAAAGCAACTTCGCAAGGTTCAACGCGGAGACGAGCCGGATGACTGGAAACCATTTGACGAGGTTGGCGCGGGAACGAAAGAAATCCGCATCAAGCTGCCAGATGGTGCTTTCAGGGTGATGTACGTCGCCAAGTTCCCTGAAGCAGTGTATGTATTACATTGCTTCAAGAAGAAAACGCAAAAAACCAGCCCGCAGGACAAGGATTTGGCTAAGCAGCGTTACAAGGCTGTCATTCAAGAAAGGAGTAAGCCGTGAGTTCTGAATCCATCATCACACACGTCACTCCTGTCGGCGGAAACATCTTTGCTGACTTGGGGTTTGAACCAGATGAAGCCGCAAAGCTTCTTGCTGAAACGGATGCAATCATCTCTGAGAAACTGGCCATTAAGGATTCTTTGATGACCGAGCTTGCAAGGTGGATTGAAACGAAGAAGCTCAAACAAGCTGAAGCGGCGGAAATCCTCGGCGTAACACGTCCGCGTGTTTCCGACGTTATCAACAAGAAGGCCATTAAATTCACCATTGATGCACTGGTGGACATGCTGGCAAGGGCAGGCAAACACGTTCGTTTGTCTGTTCAGTAATTCTCACAACCCCCGAGCAGTTCTGCTTGCCGGGGGTTTTCTACGTCTAGGGGATTGGAGGCAACGCAGCTAAAATTTGCTCCTTTCGCCTGCCGCCATGCCAGTCAATTTCCAGAACCTTCCCGGCCTTGATGTCGTTGATTTCCGGGAAACAGCGAGTGAGTTGTCAGTGACCGCCCTATTGGATCCACTTGATGATCGGCATAATGGAGCCAGTCTGTGATCGGCATATAGGATCCACCCGTGGATCGCCGTATTGGTTCCACTCCTGTTGAACGTTGGGTTCCCGCACGGCAAACCCGCAAGTTCACCCTGGTCAATCGCTGCCAGGCGCTGCGGTTTTCGTCATCAAATGGCAGTTGACCGTATGCGTCGCTGAAATCCGGCTACGCTCGGGATATACCTCGCGACACTGCGGCATGGCCTGCGCACAGCGGGGATGAAAATGGCAACCGCTTGGCGGATTGGCCGGGGATGGCGTTTCCCCGGGCAGGCGGATGCGTGCCTGTGCGCCATCAAGGCGAGGCAGCGGCACGGCAGACAATAGCGCCTGGGTGTAGGGATGTCGGGGGGAATGCAAAATTTCTGCCGCACCGCCCTGCTCCACAATCCGTCCCAAATACATCACCGCCACCTCGTCGGCCAGATACTCGACCACGGCAAAATTGTGCGTGATGAACAGGTAAGCCACGCCCAGATCCCGTTGCAGGCTTTTCAGCAGGTTGAGAATTTGCGCCTGTACCGATACATCCAGCGCCGAGGTCGGCTCATCGCAGATCAGCACATCGGGCTGGACCGCCAGCGCCCGTGCAATCGCAATACGCTGCCGCTGACCGCCGGAAAACTCGTGCGGATAACGCATCGCCGCATCCGCCGGCAAGCCGACCTGCTGCAACAGGCGCGCCACCGCCGCCGCTTGCGCCGACTTGTCGGCCACTGATTGCAGGGCGGCCATGCCTTCGCCAATAATTTCACCGACCCGCATGCGCGGATTGAGCGACGCAAACGGATCCTGAAACACCATCTGCATCGCCCGCCGGGCTTCGCGCAATGCGCCGCCTCGCAACCCGACCAGCGACTTTCCAGCAAGCGCAACATCGCCGCCAGTCGGTGTCAGCAATTGCAGCAATGCCTTGCCCACCGTGGTTTTGCCACACCCGGATTCCCCCACCAGCGCCAGTGTGCGACCGGCTGCAATCTGCAAGGACACGCCATCCACCGCCCGTACATGGCCCACGGTTCGCTGTAACAACCCCCGGCGAATCGGAAAATGCACTTTCAGCCCGTCGACCGCGAGCAAGGGGGCAGGTGCTTCCGGCGGTGTGTCTGCCGCAACCTGATCGACTGCGACATGCGCGCCGGCACGCCCTTCCCAATGGCAACGCACCGCATGCCCCGGCGCGATCTCTCGCCATGCCGGCGCGCTCGTTCGGCACACCGCCATCACCTGCGCACACCGATCGGCGAAACGGCAGCCTGCAGGCATGTCGGACAAGGCCGGCACCTGGCCGGGAATGGTTGCCAGTTGCGTCGTGCGTCGCGTGCCATCAGGCAATGCCGCAAAAAGGGCTTGGGTATAGGGATGGCGAGGCGCCGTAAAAAAGCGGGTGCGATCCGCCACTTCCACCAGTTCGCCGGCATACATCACGCCGATGCGCTGCGCCATGCGCGCGACCACGCCCAGATCATGCGTAATCAGCAGCATGCCCATGCCGCGGTCGACCTGCAATTGGGCCAATAAATCGAGAATCTGCGCCTGCACCGTCACATCCAGCGCCGTGGTGGGTTCGTCGGCAATCAACAGTGCCGGCTCACCGGCCAGTGCAATCGCGATCATCACCCGCTGCTTCATTCCGCCGGAAAGCTGGAAGGGATATTCATCGAGGCGCCGCTCGGGGTCGGCAATGCCCACCTGCTGCAGAAGTGCCAGCGCACGTTGCCGTGCCGCCGCCCCCGTCAATTGCCGATGTTGCGCCAACACTTCGCCAATTTGCTGGCCCACGGTCATGACCGGATTGAGGCTGGTCGCCGGCTCCTGAAAGATCATCGCCATGCGCCCGCCGCGCCAGGCACGCATCCCGGCTTCCGGCAGATCGAGGAGGTCGACACCCGCCATCACCACCTC
>JAKLLI010000133.1 GCA_023150195.1 Azonexus sp. | reverse complement strand
AAGAAACCGGCTGAAATCCAGTTTCGAAGGCCTGCAAAGGGAATGTGGCAGAAATTTTTGCATCGTCAGCAATGAATAGCCGAAGGCATCACGGTGTTTTTGGGTAACCTGTTAAATGGCCATGAGTGTCAAATCCGCCGTTGTCGGCGGTATCGTTGCGGCTGTCCTTGTTTCCCAGCTGATCAACGGCTTCTGGCAGTACCGCGATCGCGCCGAAATGGGGCGGCAGAACATTCAGAACATCAACGAGGCCGTCCTGCAGCCGGTCATGGGACTGGCCACTACTGCCATCAACGGCGGCAACCAGATGATGCTGACCGATGGCAATGCTGCCGCGCTATTCAAAGCCACCGGCGTGCGTTATCTCAAACTCGAAGGCATGTCGCAAGGCACGGAAAAACCGTGTTTACCGAAGCTTTCCCGCCACAGAAAGTCGCTCATGAATTCACCGCCGAAGGCGAAAGCACGGCCAATCTCGGACAACAAGCTGCCTCGCTAAGCGGTTCCGGCTTCATCGATGCGCAATACCTTTACGTGTTCAAGGCCAAACTCCCGGGCGTGAAAAACGGGGGTGAAATCACCGCGGTGTTCTCAGCCGCCCAATTGCAGGCGCTGCAATCGGAAACCCTGAAGGCCGTGCTGCCGGTATCGGGCATCACCCTGTTGCTGGGCTGTCTGCTGGCGCTGCTGATCGGGCAGCGTATTGCGCATCCGATCTCCCTGCTCGCCGCCAATATGGACGACGTCGCCAACAGCATGGACATCACCAAGCGCATCCAGCTCGACGACAGCGCCACGGCGCTGAACAAGGAGGCCGGCGAAACCGCCAAGGCCTTCAATGGGCTGCTGAATAATCTACAGGGCACGCTACGCGAAGTGCTCGCCAATGCGGACAAGGTCAACCAATCGGTCGCGGTGCTTTCCGGTGCCTCCGGCGAAGTCGCCACGCGCTCGGAAGAACAAAGCAGTGCCGCGACCAGCATGGCTTCCTCGATGGAGCAAAGCAGTGCCAATCTGGCCGAACTGGCCAACAACGCAAGCTATCTCGATGCGCACGCCCGCGAATATGGACAACTCTCGAACCAGGGCGCCCAGATCATCCATGCCGCCGGCGACGAAATGCGCGCCATCGCCAGCACCGTGCGCAAGGGCGCCGATGCGATTGCCGCGCTGGGCCAACAAAGCAACCAGATTTCCGCCATCGTGCAGGTGATCAAGGAAATTGCCGATCAGACCAATCTGCTGGCGCTGAATGCCGCCATCGAAGCCGCACGTGCCGGCGAAGCCGGTCGCGGCTTTGCCGTGGTTGCCGACGAAGTGCGCAAACTGGCAGAGCGCACCGGGCACTCGACGCAGCAAATCACGGACATGATCGGCGCCATCCAGACCCAGTCCCGCGATGCGGTGACCTCCATGGACGAAACCGTGCGCAAGGTCGACAGTGGCCTGCACATGGCCGAAGAGGCCGGTAGCGCGATCACCCGCATTTCCACCGGCAATGGCCAGCTCGTCAGCGGCGTTGACCAGATTTCCAACGCCCTGCACCAGCAGAACGAGGCCTATCAGGACATCGCCCGCCACGTCGAACGCATTGCCGACATGACGGAAGAAAACAGCCATGCCGCCCGCGACACGGCGCGTATCGCCGGCGAACTGGAGTCACTGAGCCAGGCCATGCGCAACGCGGTCAACCGTTTCCAGGTCTGAGTTTCGCCAAAATCAGGTTCTGAAACGGTCGACCGCCGTGGTCAGCGAACCTGCCATCTGCTGCAAAGTGCTGGCCGTCGACGCATTGCCGGCGGCCACCGTGTCGTTCTTCTCGGCCATCTGCGCAATGCGTTCAACGCTTTGCGCAATTTCCGTACTGGCGCTTGCCTGCTCTCTCAGCGACATCGAGATTTCCGTCACCGCCTCGACCATCTTTTGCGTTTGAGACTGCACCTGTCCGATCGCATCACCGGCCGCCTGCGCCAGATGCACCCCAGCAGCGACCCGCTCAACGCCCTGCTTCATTTTTGCGACAGCGGTCCCGGTGCCTTGCTGAACCGCTTCAATCATCCCGGCGATTTCCTGCGTCGATTTGGCGGTGCGTTCAGCGAGCTTGCGCACCTCATCGGCGACCACGGCAAAACCTCGCCCGGACTCGCCCGCGCGCGCAGCTTCAATGGCCGCATTCAGGGCCAGCAGGTTGGTCTGATCGGCAATATCCTTGATTGTCCCGACAATCGCCGAAATGGCATCGGACTGGCGCCCCAGATCTTCCACCGCCGAGGCGGACTGGTTGACAGTCTCGGCGATCCCTTCAATTTCCCGCACCACTTCAAGGACGATCTGCCCCCCGCGATCGGCCACCGCCCCGGATTCTTCCGAATAGCGCCTGGCATGCTGGGCGTTCGTGGCGATGTGATCGATGCCTACGGTCATCTGCTCGACAGATGCCGCCATGCTCGAGGCCGAGTCACTTTGCGCACCAGTGCTTGAGGAAATTTCCTGACTGGCCTGGGCCAGTTGTGCCGCTGCGCCCCGCAGCGAATCGGCATCGGATTTGATCCGGACCAGCAAGCGCACCAAGGCCTCGACCATGGCATTGAAATTTTGCCCGGCGTCGTGCAGTTCATCCGATCCCGGCGTATCGAAACGCACGCTCAGATCCCCTTGTGCAATTTTCTCGGCACCGGACTGAAACACCCGGACACTCGAGACCACGGAAAAATAGGCGCCCATCGACAAATAGAGGGATAGCGAGAGCAAGACCACCGAGACCGAGGAGGCAAAGAGCAGTGTCTGTTTTGCGGCCGACTTGCGCATCTCAAGCTGTCGTTCGAACGATGGCATCAGGGTATCGAACATCATGCGATACCCCATATCGATCAGTTCGGTGGTTTGCGCAAAGTAGGCGCCGGGGATGGTTTCAAAACGCTCCCCCAGCAAATCATTGCGAATCAGGGCAAAAACCTGCCCGGCGGCGTCGGAGAATGCCTTGACGGGCGCCGCAAGCGCTGCCCCCGCGTCAGGCGACAGGCGCATGACCTTTTCGAGATTGTTGTTCTGCTCACGCAAGGTCGTCGCCATTTGGGCCAGCGAGGCGGAAAGGTCAATCCGCATCTGTGGACTGACTTCCTTACGGGTCAACACCGCCGTGCCCCGTGCCCGCGAAATACCCAGCGGCTCAAGCATTGCCGGCATTTTGCTGACCACGGTGTCCATGAAGTAATACGTCGACATTTCGGGATCCAGTGTCAGTTGCGTCTGGTCGGCGACGTCCACCATGAATTGAATCGCCGCATCAATCATCCGCGTGTGCCGGCTCAGGTTGTCGCCCGGCGCCCAGGAAAGGCCCTGGCCCTGAATTTCCCGCCAATCCTTGACGATGCCCGCCCAACGCGGCAAGGCACGGAGTTGTGGCGACAGGATCCGCTCGACGTCGGCCAGGTGTCGATCAACCTCCTGCGCCTTGGCCGCGCGTTTTTCCTTCATCGCTTCATTGCCGTTGAGCACACCGGACGACAATCCCCGGTGTTGCTGCATGTGCTGCACCATCCGGTTCACCGGCTTGAGCATCTGCAAACCCGTCAATTCGTCATCGGCCACGGCAATGTCTTTGGCCAGCGCAGACATCAGCACATAAAGCAGCACCACCACCAGCAGGCCCAGCACCCCGCCCAGGAGCGAAAACTTGGTGGCATAGCGCAAGCGACTCATCAGGCCCGCAGCCGGCGAGAAAAGGGTGTTCATGGATTGTCTCCGTGTTTGTTATTGGTGCCGCCAGTTAAAAGTGCGCATGGTATCAAAACCACCAACAATCCCATACACATCAAAACAAACAGCTCAGCGGTCGACAAGCCTCGCCCCAACAGGTTCCAATTCACACGAAATCAAGCAGCCAACATGCGCCGCATGCCGCGCATGAGGCTGCCGATCCCCGGCAGCTTCATGTACAACTCTTCGGCGGTATCCCAATAGTCGCGGTGGTAATTCACCTTGCCCTCGGCATCGAACTGGAGGTGGGACACCCCGCGCATGACCTGAGATGCGCTTTTCCCCCACAGTCGGGCGCGATAGTGAAAGCTCCACACCAGCATGGCGCCGCCGGCATCCGCCACCACGGTCTCGACCACGAAACGCGGTTCGCCCACCTGGGTGAACATGTGGGCAAAAATGCGCTGAATGGCCGGTAGACCGCGCACTTCGTTGAAGGGGTCCTTGAACCAGGCATCTTCACTGTAGAACTCGGCGAAGCGCGGCAGGGTCTGCGGCGTCAGCGTCTGGTAGAAATCGATCAGGGCTTGATGCGACATGGCTCATCCTCCGGTGAAACGGCGAATCAGTGGGAAATACCCGCGATAGGGCAGCAGTGAGAGCAGTTTAAGCACCCAGGTAAACCGCCTCGGGTAATGGATTTCAAAAGCGCCGCTGGCCAAGCCCTGCAGCGTGGCGGCGGCAGCGGCTTCCACGGTCAACAGCGCCGGCATGGAAAAATCGTTTTTTGCGGTCAAGCGGGTGGCCACGAAACCGGGGTTGATCAGCCAGACGCCGACACCCCGCGGCGCCAGATCCAGATACAGGCATTCGGCAAAATGAATCAGTGCGGCTTTGCCCGGCCCATAAGCTATCGCCTTCGGCAGCCCCCGATAACCAGCCACGCTGGCGACCAGCGCGATGCCGCCACCAGCTTTGAGGTCTGGCAGGACGCACTCGGTCAATTTGGTAGCGGCGGTGAAGTTGACCGCGAACAAGCGTTCGGCGGTTTCGCTATTGAAGTCTTCGACGCCCATGGGCACGTAATCGCCCGCGAGATAAATCACCAGATCGAAACCACCCCAGCACGCCAGCAGTTGCGCCCGCGCAGCACGCAGCGCCGCCTTGTCGTTGACATCGCAGGGCAGCAGCAGCGCTTCCGGCAAGCTCAAGGCAGCCAGCCGCTCGCGGCTGCGCGCGCTCAAGGCCAGGCGACAGCCACGCTGCGCCAGTTGTCGCGCCAGCTCGGCCCCGATGCCGCTGGAGGCACCGACCAGCCACACCCGTTTGCCGGCCCAATCACGGAGTTTGGGGTTCATCGCCATGATGGGATCAGCGTTTCACGAAGGTCAGCGACACTTCGCCCAGCCCGATGCCCCACTTGGACATGTAGGCGCGGTTCATCATCACCTTGTCGTCCATCAGGAACATCCAGTCGTCGAAATTGACGTGATACACCGTGCCATCCACTGGCAGCGCCAACACGTAACGCCAGCGCAGGGCGTTGCCGGCGACTTCGCCGACGGCCTCGCCAATCACGTCATCGGCACGACCACGATAGGTGCCATCGGCCTGCCGGGTGAGGGTCCACACCCGGCGCGAGGTGCTGCCATCGGACCAGGTGAAATGCTCATCCAGCACGCCCTGACCATCCTGCCATTTGGCGTCAATCAGCACATGAAAGCGTTTTTTAACCTCGCCGGATCGCCCCTGAAAAATCCCCCAGGCATCGAGTTGACCGGAGAGATACTGCTCCAGTTTGAGCGGCGGCGTTTCGTTGTGATATTGGGAAACCCCATTGGACGCGCAGGCGGTCAGCCCCAGGGAAAAGGCAGCAGCTAGCATCAGTTTCATGATTCGATCTCCAGAGAATGCCGCCAGCGCCACAACAAGGTGGCCGCGACGGCCTTGAAAGCCAGGGGCAGGATGGCGTAGGCAAATACCAGTGCCGGCAGCCCCGATGTCCCGCCCGGCGCATAGCCGAGCAGGCCAACCAGCGGCAAGGCGAGCCCAGCCGCCAGCGCCAGATTCAGCTTGCCGACAAAATTCCAGAGGCCGAAACAGGTGCCGGACATGCCCTGCCGCTCACCCAGATCCGCCGCCATCGCCGACGGCAAGGCCAGATCTGCCCCCAGCGCCAGGCCAGACATCA
>JAKLLI010000132.1 GCA_023150195.1 Azonexus sp. | reverse complement strand
CGAGGCAATGCGCGCAATCGCCTATGTGACTGCGGGCGCTCAGGACAAAGCCACGCAGCATCCCGATGCGGCCGTTCGGACTGAGATGCAGGCCTTTGTTGACTTGATGATTCCTGTCGTAAAGGGTTGGGGCACCGAGAGTGCGATCGATATTGCTTCTCTCGGGGTTCAGGTCCATGGTGGCATGGGCTACATTGAGGAAACTGGGGCTGCCCAGCACCTGCGTGATGCCCGGATTACTGCAATTTATGAAGGAACGACGGCTATTCAGGCCAACGACTTGGTGGGACGAAAAATTGCACGTGAAAAAGGCGCGACCATGTTTGCGCTGATTGCGCGCATGCGTGACGATGCAAAGTTACTGACGGGGGAGTTGTCTGTCATCGGCGAGCGCCAGGTGCGGGCCTTGGCTGCGCTGGAGCAGGCGGTTGTCTGGATCGTTGATCAGTTTTCTGCTGACCCGAAGGCGGTGCATGCCGGCGCTGTGCCTTTTCTTAATTTGTTCGGGATTGTCGCGGGTGGATGGCAGTTGGGGCGTGCGGCGAACTATGCCTCTCAGCAAATACTTGAAGGAAATGGCGACAACTTCTGGCCGGCAAAGTGTGCAACGGCCAGATTTTTTGCCGATCACTTCCTGACACAAGTTGAGGGATTGTCCCAGGCCGTGATGGCAGGTGCGGTCGGCGCGTTGGCGATCGACGACGATAGCTTCTGATGGGGTGTTGAAACCGCCCAGCCTGTGTTATAGTGCTGGGCTTTTCAACCTTGCCCTACCGCATTCGCATGGCGGAGGGTTTATCCCAAAAGGAGTTTGCATGCGCCATTATGAAATCTGCTTTATCGTCCATCCGGACCAAAGCGAACAAGTGCCCGGCATGGTCGAGCGCTATCGTTCCATCGTGACCAGCAAGGGTGGTTCGGTTCATCGTCTGGAAGACTGGGGCCGTCGTCAGTTGGCTTACCCGATCCAGAAGATCCACAAGGCACACTATGTGCTGATGAATATCGAGTGCGATGGCGAAACGCTGGGCGAGCTCGAGCATTCTTTCAAGTTCAATGATGCAGTTCTGCGTCATCTGACCGTCAAGATGAAGTCTGCAGTGACGACCCCTTCCCCGATGATGAAGGAAGAAAAGTCGAAGTCCCTGCTGGCTGGCGAAGCGGCTCCCGCCGAGCAGGCAGCTGCCTGATATACGGCGATATGGGAAAGCGTCTAACTGAACAGCATCACACTTGACGGTTGCCTGGTGGAGCGCAAATCCTTGCGCTATACCCCGGCAGGCATTCCGGTCAGTGAAGGCAGGTTGGCCCATCAGTCGGTACTTGTTGAAAACGGTATCGAAAGGGATGTGGCTCTTGAAATACCCGTCCTTGCTCTCGGTGACATGGCGCGCTGGCTGGATTCGGCGCCTTTGGGTGGAAATCTGAAAGTCAATGGATTTCTTGCTGCCAAGGGACGTAACGCCAAAATGCCCGTGATACACGCCAACACTATTGAATATTTGGAAGGAAACGAAAATGGCACGATTCTTCAAGAAGAAGGTTGATGACAAGAAAAAGCGTCGCGGCAACAGCCTGTTCAAGCGTCGCAAGTTCTGCCGCTTCACGGCAGAAAAGGTCGAGCAGATCGACTACAAGGATGTGGATGTCCTCAAGGAATACATCCAGGAAAACGCCAAGATCATGCCGGCTCGTCTGACCGGCACCAAGGCAGGCTATCAGCGTCAGCTGGGTACGGCGATCAAGCGCGCCCGTTTCCTGGCTCTGCTGCCTTACACCGACAACCATCAATAATTTTCGGGGAGACGAAACATGCAAATCATTCTGCTCGAGAAGGTTGTGAACCTCGGTAACCTCGGTGATGTCGTCAAGGTCAAAGACGGCTATGCACGTAACTTCCTGATTCCCCAGCGCATGGCCAAGCGTGCCACGCCCGCTGCCATGGCTGAATTCGAAGCCCGTCGCGCTGAGCTGGAAAAGGCTGCTGCCGAGAAGCTGGCTGCCGCTCAAGGCGTTGCCGACAAGATGAATGGTACTGTCGTGACCGTGGCGCGCAAGGCCGGTATGGATGGCCGTCTGTTCGGTTCCGTTGGTAATGCCGATGTGGCTGAAGCCCTGAAGGCTGCCGGTTTCGAAGTGGACAAGTCTTCCGTGCGCATGCCGGAAGGTCCGCTGAAGGCGATTGGCGAATTCCCGCTCGACATCGCGCTGCATACCGACGTGGTTGCCAATATTTCGGTGGCTGTGGTTGCCGAGTAAGCAGGTTTAAACTACGCTTCAAGGCCTCGCAATTGCGAGGCCTTTTTAATTTTGAGGCTCCATGAATCAACGCCCCAGCAAACCCCGCCATCCCGATGCCACCCTGGACCAGCTGCGTGTACCGCCGCATTCCATCGAGGCTGAGCAATCCGTCCTCGGGGGCTTGCTGTTGGACAACCAGGCATGGGATCGGATGGGCGATCTGCTCGCCGAAAACGATTTCTATCGGGACGAGCATCGTCGAATTTTTCGTCAGATCAAGAATCTTCTTGAAAAGGCGAAGCCTGCCGATGTGGTTACCGTGGCCGAGGCGCTGGATGGCGCGGGCGAAGGTGAGCAAACCGGTGGCCTGGCTTATTTGGGGGAATTGGCAGCGAATACGCCGTCTGCCGCCAATATCCGACGTTACGCAGAAATCGTTCGCGAGCGGGCGGTCCTCAGACAACTGGTGGCGACCGCAGATGAAATTGCAGGCGATGCGCTGAATCCCCTGGGGCGCGATGCAGCGACCCTGCTGGACGAGGCCGAGTCAAAGATCTTCAAGATTGCCGAAGCGGGGGCCGGACACAGCGAAGGTTTTGTCCATATCAACCCCCTGCTGACGCAGGTGGTTGAACGCATTCAGGAATTGCATGACCGTGACAATCCCACGGATGTGACCGGGGTGCCGACGGGCTTTGTGGATCTGGATCAGAAAACCTCGGGTTTTCAGCCCGGAGATTTGATCATTGTGGCCGGTCGACCGTCGATGGGTAAGACGGCTTTCGCTTTAAATATTGCCGAAAACGTCGCGGTCGATACCGGTTTGCCCGTGGGGGTTTTCTCCATGGAAATGGGGGGGGCGCAACTGGCCACCCGGATGCTTGCCTCGATTGGTCGTCTGAACTCCCAGAGTTTACGCACTGGCCGCATGTCCGATGATGATTGGTCTCGACTGACCCTGGCCTTGGGCAAACTGCACGAAGCGCCGATTTACATTGACGAAACCGGGGGCTTGAGTCCGGCAAATCTGCGCGCCCGGGCGCGTCGCCTGGCGCGGCAGTACGGCGGCAAACTGGGCTTGCTGGTGATTGACTACATTCAGTTGATGAGTGGCAACCGTCAAGGTGAGAACCGGGCGACCGAAGTCTCGGAGATCTCGCGCTCGATCAAGTCGCTGGCCAAAGAACTGCAAGTGCCGATCGTCGCTTTGTCCCAGCTTTCCCGGAAAGTGGAGGAGCGGACGGACAAGCGCCCGATGATGTCCGACTTGCGTGAGTCAGGCGCCATCGAGCAGGATGCGGACGTGATCCTGATGATGTATCGCGATGAATATTACAAACCCGATACTCAGGACAAGGGAATTGCCGAAGTGATTATCGGCAAGCAGCGTAACGGCCCCACCGGGACCGTTCGCATGGCCTTCCTTGGCGAATACACCCGCTTTGAAAATCTGGCCAGTGGCGGCTTTGTCGATTCCCAGAATTAGGGATCAGACTTTGATCTGGCGTGCGCTGATCCGGTAATACGGTGCTGCCAGTGCGCGCTGCGGGCCAACGGGGTTCCCGTTAATGCTCAGCCTTGGCTCGAACATGGCGTGCGTACTTTGTGCAAAATCCGGGAGTTTGACGTCGTTGGCGGTATTCAGTGCGATCCAGTTCATTTCCCAGACGCCGAACATGACCCGTCGCAGCGCAGCCAGTCTTGGCTCGTGTTCTGACAGTTTGTCGAGCGTCATGGCGCGACGCACATCGCTGGGGTCGACGCCGATCCAGCCGTAGCCAGGAATGTAAAACTCTGCACGGACGTGGAATCCCTGTGTTGCATCGTCACCGCTCAGGCCCAGGCTGGGAAACAAATTTGAGCTTCCGATGCGTAGACCGTAAGCACAGCGTGCCGGGATGCCGCTGGTGCGGCAGAGCGCAACAAATAATCCGTTGATGTCGGCAGAGCGTCCGCCGTAGTTGCCGCGAGCGAGCTGTTGATGGACATCACCACTACCGCAGCCCGGAAGCGTTGGATCGTAGCGACTGTTGTCGATGACCCAGTCAAAAATCGCCTTGACCTGTGCCACGGGATCCTTGACGCGGCCAACGATGCTATCTGTGAGCGCCTGAATTGGGCCCTCGGTTGGCATCAGGCTGCTGGCGGCGAGGTTTTTGCGAAGAATGTCTTCGCGATCCGGTGGGGCGCTTCGCTTGGAAACATCAAATTGCCGGTCGGCGGTGCTGATCTGGCTGATTAGCCGGAAGCCCGCTTCGGCGGCATCCCGCCACTCACAGGTGAGCACTTCCAGTTCGCCGTCTGGCAGGCGACGCAGGCCGGCCGTCAGGGTATTGCCCTGCCATTGATGCCCAATAACGCGCTGATAGAGGGTGTCCTGGTTCATCGCCAGCGGTAGCCAGAGTTTGGCCGGCCCCTGGTAGCCCGGCGGCAGCTTGACCAGTGTGGTGATTTCATAGGTCCGCCAGTCCGTTGGCAGATCAGGCGCTTTGGTCGGGGGAAGGCGGGTGGCAGAAGTCCCCTTGAGCGGGTGGTCGATGACCGATTGTTCGCTGGCCGGGACGGCGGGTGCAACGCTTCTCGCGGATCTTGAAGGCTTGCGGCTACTGGCTTTTCGATTCGAGGTCTTGTTGCTGGCGGCTTTTTTGGATTTGCTGCTGGCGCTCGTGGCGGGTTTTTTCGCGGTTTTCTTGTTCGCCGCGTGGGCTTCGCCTGCAGTGGCTGCCAATGCGAGCACCGAGGCCAGGAAATCTCGTCGTTTCAAGAAGCTTCTCCGGTCGACAACATGGCTGAAACGAAAAAGCCGTGTCATCGACACGGCCTTAACAAGTAAAAAAATTATAACACTTCAGCTGCGTGATCCGCGAGACGGGAGCGCTCCCCTCTTTGTAACGTGATGTGACCGGAGTGGGGCCAGCCCTTGAAGCGGTCCACGACATAGGTGAGGCCGGAACTGCCCTCGGTGAGGTAGGGAGTATCAATTTGTGCGATGTTGCCAAGGCAGACCACCTTGGTTCCCGGACCTGCGCGCGTGACCAGGGTTTTCATTTGCTTGGGGGTAAGATTCTGGGCTTCGTCGATGATCAGGTATTTCTTCAGGAAGGTGCGACCGCGCATGAAGTTCAGGGATTTGACCTTGATTTTTGAACGGATGATGTCGTGCGTGGCGGCCTTGCCCCACTCGCCACCGTAGGGGCTATTGCTGTCGTCGGTATGGGTCAGGACTTCGAGGTTATCCTCAAGTGCCCCCATCCACGGTGCCATCTTTTCTTCTTCGCTGCCGGGCAGAAAGCCGATATCTTCGCCCACGGGGACGGTGACCCGGGTCATGATGATTTCCGCGAACTGCTTGCTTTCGAGCGTCTGGGTGAGACCTGCCGCCAGCGTGAGCAGTGTCTTGCCGGTACCGGCTTGACCGAGCAGGGTGACGAAATCAATGTCCGGGTTCATCAACAGATTCAGCGCGAAATTCTGTTCACGATTACGTGCCGTAATTCCCCAAACCGCGTTTTTCGGGTGGGTATAGTCAACCAGGGTTTCCAGCGTCGCCGTTTTGCCTGCCGTTTCCTTGACGATGGCGGAGAAGCCATCCTTTTCCAGCCAGACGAATCGGTGTCTTCCAGTACCTTGTCGTTGAAGTAATCTTCGGCGAGCAGATTGAGCGCACGCGACTTGATGCGCATGTTGATGTCCTTGGACACCAGAATGACGGGGCGCTTGGGAAATTTCTTTTGCAGGTGGATGACCACCGACAGGATTTGATTGTCCACTTTGGACGTGGGCAAGCCTTGCGGCAGTTCGGTGCTGATAGCCTCGGTCTGGAGATACAGGCGACCACTGGCCAGCTTGCTGGAGGGGCCGGTGAGGTCGATGCCCTCGTCGATGTCCACATCGTCGTTGGCCAGCATTTCATCCAGCGTACGAGATGCCTGGCGGGCATTCCGGGCGATTTCGGACATCCCTTTCTTGTGATTGTCCAACTCCTCCAGCGTCATGATCGGCAGGAAGATGTCGTGTTCCTCAAAGCGGAAGAGGCAGCTCGGGTCGTGCATCAACACATTGGTGTCGAGAACGAAGATTTTCGTAACAGCGGGCTTCTTGGCAACGGGTTTGCGCGGCATGCGATGGGCCTTTACGTAAGCGTTAGCAGGATTTGACGAAATCGAGCACTTCCTGAACATGGCCAGGGACTTTCAGCCCACGCCATTCGCGGCGCAGGACACCTTCGCCGTCAATTACAAAGGTGCTGCGTTCAATGCCACGGACCTGTTTTCCATACATGTTTTTCATCTTGATTACGCCAAATAGCGTACACAGGGCTTCGTCCTGATCCGAGCCCAGTTCGAAGGGGAAGGCCTGTTTGGCCTTGAAATTTTCGTGGGATTTCAGGCTGTCGCGAGAAACGCCCAGAATCACCGCGTTGACCGCAGAAAACTCAGGGTAAAGGTCGCGAAAATTCTGGCCCTGCGTCGTGCAGCCTGGCGTGCTGTCCTTGGGGTAAAAATAGAGAACCACGGTTTTTCCCGCCTGTTCCGAAAGCCGGAAGGTTTGGCCGCTGGTGGTCGGGAGGGAGAAGTCGGGGATTTTCGTATCGAGCATGGCCGCCTCTTGGTTGTGAGCTTGCTTGATTGTGGGCAATGCACCGCCAGCCGGTCAAGTTGTTAAACTCCCGGGCATGCGAAAAATCCTTTCTTACCTGCTCTTGACTGGCCTGCTGACCGCCTGTGGCGCGTCGTGGAATGATCCTTATCCTGCCAGCGATGCCGGGAAAAATATCCTGTACACGGCATTTACGGATCGTCCGAAACATCTTGATCCGGCGCAATCCTAT
>JAKLLI010000131.1 GCA_023150195.1 Azonexus sp. | reverse complement strand
TGGTACCGCGCACGCAAGTTCAACTACCCGCGTCAGCCCAAAGCGTCGTGGGGCGAGCGTTGGCAGAGCTTCCGCAAGTCGGTCTGGGGGTTGTTGCTGATCGTCGTCGTGATGGGTGGTATCTATACCGGTATCTTCACGCCGACTGAAGCTGCTGCGATGTCCGCCGTCTATGCCTTCATCGTCGCCGTGTTCATCTATAAGGACATGGGGCTGAAGGATGTGCCGAAGGTGCTGCTCAACTCGGCCAATATGTCGGCGATGTTGCTCTACATCATCACCAACGCCGTGCTGTTCTCTTTCATCATGACCAACGAGAACATCCCGCAGGCGCTGGCTGACTGGATGATGGGTAATGGCCTCGGTGTTATCAGCTTCCTGTTGATGTGCAACATTTTGCTGCTGCTGGCTGGCAACTTCATGGAGCCGTCGTCGATCGTGCTGATCTTCGCGCCCATCCTCTTCCCGGTCGCCACGGCGCTGGGCATCCACCCGGTGCATTTCGGCATCATCATGGTGGTGAATATGGAAGTCGGTATGTGCCACCCGCCGGTGGGCCTGAATCTGTACGTAGCTTCCGGTATCACCAAAATGGGTATCACCGAACTGACGGTCGCTGTCTGGCCATGGTTGTTGTCGATGCTCGGCTTCCTGATGGTGGTGACCTACTGGCCCGATCTATCGCTGTGGTTCCCGCGCTATCTGGGTATGCTGTAAGCACATTGTGAATTATCTGAATCCCGGCTACGGCCGGGATTTTTATTGGTGAGCCCCCATGCTGGCTGTGCTACGGTCAACCCAGAAAAATCACACAAAGTCGTAAAACGCGATGCGTGAAGGTAACGGTGGCACAATGCGACGCTCTGCTTGATTTTTATTTGCACCCCATGAAATTTACGCTCTACGCCATTGTCTTGGTCGCCGCTGCCCTGATTGTTCCTTTCTTGATTCCCGGAGCAGGTAAGCAGGAGGGGGTCGATCCAAATGCCAACCTGCCGTGGCAGATCGCTGTCGATGGGCAGGGGGGGAGTCGTGTTTTTGGCCTTGAGCTGGGTCGTAGTACCTTGGCCGAGGCGAAAAAGGTATTTGGTAGCGATGTCCAGGTGGCAATTATTGCCAACCCGGATGAAACCGGAGCCCTTGAAGCCTACTTTAATCAAGTGCCGCTAGGCTTTGTGCTGGCTCGTGTGATCGTCACGATGGAAATCGATGCAACCGAGGTTGCCGCAATGCGCGAGCGTGCGGTCAGGGCTTCGTATATGGAGAGCACAACGCGCAAGATCACGCTACACCCCGATGATCTGGCGCTGGTGGAACAATTGCCTATGCGTGCGATCAGTCTTATTCCAACGGTTAACCTCGACGAACCAACGGTGATTCACCGCTTTGGTTCGCCTGGCGAACGGCTGGCCGTCTCGGATAAGCGTGTCCATCTGCTCTATCCCGAACGAGGTCTGGATATCATCATTGATGGTGAAGGCAAGGAATTGTTGCAATACGTCGCGCCGCGGAATTTTTTCTTGTTGCGCGATCCTTTGCGACCGTCTGAGGCGGAAAAAGTGAGCGGGAGGTGAAACGGGCGTTAGCTAACGGACTCTGGTAAAATCGCCCGTTTTTCAACCGACTAGCTTTTTTCGGAGCAAACCCATGGCTATCGAACGTACCCTTTCCATCATCAAACCTGACGCAGTGGCCAAGAATGTTATCGGCCAGATCTATTCCCGTTTCGAAGGCGCCGGCCTGAAGGTGATCGCCGCCCGCATGACCTGGTTGTCCGAGCAGGAAGCTGGCCAGTTCTACGCTGTGCACAAAGAGCGTCCTTTCTTCAAGGATCTGGTCTCCTTCATGACTTCTGGTCCGGTCATGATCCAGGCCCTGGAAGGCGAAAACGCCATCGCCAAGAACCGTGAACTGATGGGCGCGACCGATCCGAAGAAGGCCGACAAGGGCACCATCCGCGCCGATTTCGCTGAATCCATCGACGCCAATGCGGTCCACGGCTCTGATGCCCCGGAAACCGCTGCCGTGGAAGTGGCTTTCTTCTTCCCGGGCATGAACACCTACGCAGGTCGTTAATCCATTCCATGTTCAGACCCACCGTGGCTTTGTCGACTGCACCTTGCCGTGCAATTGCACGGTTATCGGCTTGTATTCGCGCCACGTCTGATCTGAACAAGGAATCGTGTCTATGACCGTCAATCTGCTGGATTTCGATGCCGATGGCCTGACTGCCTGGTTTGCCGAGCAGGGCGAAAAGCCCTTTCGCGCCAGGCAGGTGCTGCGCTGGATGCATCGATCCGGGGTGGCGGACTTCGATGCCATGACCGACATCGCCAAGAGCTTGCGTGAAAAACTCCGGGCGAGGGCGGTCGTGGCGCCGCCTGCCGTTGTGTCCGACAAGTTGTCGGACGACGGTACGCGCAAGTTCCTGATCGATGTCGGGAACGGCAATGCCGTACTCTGCATTTCCACGCAAGCCGGTTGTGCGCTTGATTGCGCTTTTTGCTCCACGGGCAAACAAGGCTTCAACCGTAATCTGACGGTCGCGGAAATCATTGGCCAGCTATGGCAGGCCAACGCGGCCCTGGGCGCGGTCCACGGCGATGAACGGGTGATTTCCAATGTCGTGATGATGGGCATGGGCGAGCCGCTGGCTAATTACGAAAATACGATTCCTGCGCTGCGACTGATGCTGGATGACCATGCTTATGGCCTGTCACGCCGCCGGGTGACGGTGTCCACCTCGGGCCTGGTGCCGGCGATGGATCGTTTGCGCGAGGATTGCCCGGTGGCACTGGCAGTGTCCCTGCATGCACCAAACGATACCTTGCGCGACGAACTGGTGCCGATCAACCAGAAATACCCCTTGCGCATGTTGATGGCGGCCTGCCAGCGTTATCTGGAAAAGGCGCCGCGCGATTTCGTTACCTTTGAATACACCATGATGGCAGGGATCAATGACAGCGACGCGCATGCACGCGAATTGCTGGCGCTGGTCAGGGATGTGCCCTGTAAATTCAATCTGATTCCTTTCAATCCCTTCCCGGGCTCGCCGTTCCGGCGCTCACCGATGGACCGGGTGCGCCGTTTTGGTGACATCCTGCTGCAGGCGGGGATTGTGACCACCACGCGCAAGACGCGGGGGGATGATATTGACGCGGCTTGCGGTCAACTGGCCGGTCAGGTTCAGGACAAAACCCGGCGTACTGCCGGACGTATCGTTCCGATTCAGGAGATCAGGCCGTGAAATCTGTCATCAGTGCCTTCGCGCGTTACGTTTGTTGCGGTTTTCTCTGCATGGCTGCCGGCTCAGCCTGGGCTCAATACGATTGGGCGCAAAACGAGTCGAGTGGCGGGCAAGGCAAGGACCAGCGCAGTCGCGCCAAAATTCATACGGAACTGGGCTCCCTCTATTTCCAAGCTGGCAACCCGGGGGTGGCGCTCGATCATCTGGCGACCGCGCTGTCGGCCGACAGCAGTTATTACGAGGCGTACAGCGTGCGTGGTCTGGTCCACGCCTCGTTGCGCGAAATTGCCAAGGCGCAGGCGGATTTCACGAAGGCACTGGATTACGCACCGAACGATCCCGAGGTAAACAACAATTACGGCTGGTTCCTGTGCGACACCGGCAAGGCCCGGGAGTCCATTCCCTATTTCATGACGGCCTTGAAGAACCCACTGTACAAGACGCCGGACCGGGCTTATGCCAATGCCGGCATGTGCGCGCTGAAGGCCGGTGATCTTGATGCCGCCCAAGGGTATTTGCTCAACGCCATTCAATTCGCGCAGGACGGGGCGCCGGCGGCGCGTTACTACATGGCTCGCCTGCTGTATCAGCGGAAGAATTTTGACGAAGCCAGGGTGTATCTGAACGAATTTTTCTCGGTTCAGAAGAGTCCTTCTGCCGAGGCGCTGTGGCTGGGTGTCCGGCTTGAGCGCCGGCTTGGTAACCGCGTTGCCGAAAGCGGCCACGCGGCCCAGTTGAGGGGGCGGTATCCCACCTCTCCTGAATATCAGGAATTCCTGAAAGGCAATTTTGAATGAGTGATCAGATGAATGACGAGGCCGTCGTTGAGATGCCGGCGGCTGCCGAAGTTCAGCCGGAAGCACCGGAGGCCCCGCTGCTTCGCTCGGTCGGTGCGACGCTCAAAGCGGCGCGTGAAGCGGCCGGGATGTCGCTGGATGACATTGCGCGGACCCTCAAACTCGGTAAAAAGCAGGTCGATGCGCTGGAAAGCGACGATTGGGACGGTCTGCCCGGCCATACGTTTACACGCGGATTTGTTCGCAACTACGCGCGCATCGTCGGCGAAGACCCCGCGCCGCTAATGGCCATGCTCGATGGCATTCTGGCCAAGCCGGTCAACACGCTGGCTGTGCCGGAAAAGGCGCCGGAAACGATCCGCGCGGCGGGCAATCGGACCCGTGACCGCAATATGGTGGTGGCTGGCGTGGTGATCGTGCTGCTGGCGGCGGCGGCCTATTTTCTGTTGCCCGGCAGTTTAAATGCCCTGCGCGACGATACCCAGTCGCTGATCGATGGCATGGCGCGCAAGGATGAGGCCGCTCCCGCGGTCGCGCCGGCCCCTTCCGAACCGGCGTTCCCGCCGGGGGCATCCAACGAGCAAATCATCGCGCCGCAGGCGGTCGTCGCCGGTGAACCCGCTGCCACGACAAATAACGAAGCAACGGCAACTTCTGCAGGCGCTGCTGCACCTGCTGCCGTGGCCGATGTGCCGCCGCAATTGCGTGTGCTGGTCACCCAGCCTTCGTGGCTGGAAGTCCGCGACAAGGAGGGCGCTGTGGTCTTTTCTCAACGTCTGGATGCGGGAACCGAGCAGACGGTATCGGGCAAGGCGCCCCTGTCGGTCACGGTGGGGTTTGCCCCCGGCGTGCAGCTGTTCTCACGCGGTGAGCGGGTGGACCTGACGCCCTTTGCCAAAGGCGATGTTGCCCGATTGGTGCTGGAGTAAGTCTTGAGTCTGCCGAACAAGAAAATGACGCGTGCCTGCCAGATTGGGCATGTTCGTCTGGGGGGCGATGCCCCGGTGGTGGTGCAGTCGATGACGAATACGGACACCGCCGATTATCTGGCGACGGCGATTCAGTGTGCCGAATTGGCACGTGCCGGGTCGGAGTTGGTCCGTATCACCGTCAATTCGCCGGAAGCGGCGGCTGCCGTGCCGAAAATTCGCGATCATCTGGACAAGATGCAGTGCAACGTGCCGCTGATTGGCGATTTTCACTATAACGGCCATCGCTTGTTGACGGATCAGCCGGCGTGCGCAGAAGCCCTGGCCAAATATCGCATCAATCCCGGCAATGTCGGTTTTGGCAAGAAGAAGGATGAACAGTTTGCGCAGATGATCGAACTGGCCTGTCGCTACGACAAACCGGTACGCATCGGCGTGAATTGGGGCAGCCTCGATCAGGACTTGCTGGCGCGGATCATGGACGAAAATTCCCGCCTGGCGCAACCGCTGGACGCGACGGAAATGATGCGCCATGCGATGGTGACATCCGCACTGGAGTCAGCGGCAAAGGCCGAGGAAGTCGGTCTTTCGGGCGACAAGATTGTGCTGTCTTGCAAGGTTTCCAGCGTTCAGGATCTGATCGCCATTTACCGGTCCCTGTCGCAACGCGCCGATTATGCCCTGCACCTCGGGTTGACCGAAGCCGGCATGGGTTCCAAGGGCATCGTCGCGTCGACGGCGGCTTTGTCCGTGTTGTTGCAGGAAGGCATTGGTGACACCATTCGCGTCTCCCTGACACCGGAACCGGGCGGTTCGCGGAGTCAGGAAGTGATCGTGGCGCAGGAAATTCTGCAGACAATGGGCTTGCGGGCCTTTACCCCCATGGTTGCAGCCTGTCCCGGTTGTGGGCGGACCACCTCGACCTTTTTCCAGGAACTGGCGGGCGAGGTGCAGGATTTTGTTCGGGCGCGGATGCCGGCATGGAAGCTGCATTACGATGGCGCCGAAAACATGACGCTGGCCGTCATGGGCTGCATTGTGAACGGCCCGGGGGAATCCAAGCACGCCAATATCGGCATTTCCTTGCCGGGTACCGGGGAGGCACCGTCGGCACCGGTGTATGAGGATGGGCAGAAAACCGTCACCCTCAAGGGTGAGCACATCGCCACCGAATTCAAGGACATCATCGAGCGTTACGTCCAGCGCACTTACAAGAAGAAACTGCAAGCATGAGTCAGATTTTACAGTCCGTGCGCGGGATGAATGACATCCTGCCGGATGAGGCCGAGTTCTGGGAGTTGTTCGAGGAAACTGTGCGTTCCTGGCTGAAAAGCTATGGCTATCGCCCGATCCGCATGCCCATTGTCGAGCCGACACCCCTGTTCAAACGCGCTATTGGCGAAGTCACCGATATCGTCGAAAAGGAAATGTATTCCTTTGAAGACAGCCTGAATGGCGAACAACTGACGCTGCGTCCGGAAGGGACGGCGGGTTGCGTGCGTGCATTGATCCAGCACAATCTGGCGGCACGGCAGACGCAGCGGCTGTATTACATCGGCCAGATGTTCCGTCACGAGCGCCCGCAGAAAGGGCGGTATCGCCAGTTTCATCAGGTCGGCGTCGAGGCTTTTGGCTTTAACGGTCCGGATGTCGATGCGGAAATGATCCTGATGGGCGCTCGCCTCTGGGATGACCTCGGCCTGGAAGGGATCGAACTGCAAATCAACAGCCTGGGTCAGCCGGCAGAACGCGCCGAACACCGCAAGGCATTGATTGCTTACCTCGAACAGCATCAGGACATCCTTGACGAAGAGGCCAAGCGCCGCCTTTACACCAATCCTTTGCGCATTCTTGATACCAAAAATCCTGATTTGCAGGCCATGTGCGCAGCGGCGCCCAAGCTGATCGATTATCTGGGTGCCGAATCGCTCGCGCATTTCGAAGGTGTCCAACAGGTGCTGCGTGATGCCGGGATTCCGTTTACGGTCAATCCGCGACTGGTGCGCGGGCTGGATTACTACAATCTCACCGTCTTCGAATGGGTGACCGATAAACTCGGCGCGCAAGGCACGGTCTGTGCCGGTGGCCGCTACGACGGACTGGTCGAGCAACTGGGCGGCAAGCCAACGCCGGCGTGTGGCTTCGCCATGGGCGTCGAGCGGCTGGTGGCGCTGATCCGTGAGTCGGGCGGAGAACCTGCTGCACCTGCACCCGATGTGTATGTCGTGCATCAGGGCGACGCGGCTTCGCGGCTGGCCTTCCGGGTTGCCGAAGGGCTGCGCGATCAGGGCATTGCCGTGGTGCTGCACTGCGGTGGCGGGTCCTTTAAATCGCAGATGAAAAAGGCCGATGGCAGCGGTGCAGCGTTTGCCGTGATTATTGGCGACGACGAGGCGTCGACCGGTGAAGTGCAGCTGAAGGCATTGCGCGAAGCCGGTGGGGCGCAGCGCAAACTCAAGGTGGATGAACTGGCGGATGCCATCATCGACTCCATGATTGATTCGGACGAAGCAGGGGAATAGGCATGGCGCATTACGATCTTGAAGAACAGGAACAGATTGATTCCCTGAAAACCTGGTGGAAAATGTACGGCAATCTGGTCACCACCGTGATCACCGCCCTGGCGGTTGTCATGCTCGGCTGGCAGGGCTGGAACTGGTATCAGAACGGCCAGACGGCGAAAGCGGCACAGATTTTCGCTTCGCTGGAACAAGGGCTGGAAGCCGGCGATGCGCAAAAGGTGAAGACGGCGGCTGGCGAACTGGCCGAAAAGTATGGCCGTTCTGCCTATGCCGGTCTGGCGGCGATGCTGGCGGCCAAACAGTCTTTCGACGCCGGTGATCTGAAGACGGCCCGTGCCCAACTGACCTGGGTTGTCGACAACGCCAAGGGTGAAGTCCGTGATGTGGCTCGCCTGCGCCTGGCTGGTATTGCGCTGGATGAACAGGCCTACGACGACGCACTCAAGCAACTGGATGGTGTGCCCCTGGCAGCGTTTGAAGCCCGTTTCCAGGAAATGAAGGGCGATGTGCTCTTTGCCCAGGGCAAAAAGGCCGAGGCGCGCACGGCCTATCAATCCGCCCTCGACAAGTCGGCTGACAAGCCGGGCTTGGGTCGTGATCTGCTTCAGCAAAAACTCGACAATCTGGGTGACGCGGCATGATGAAACTTTCGCTGATCGCGCTGGCGCTCGCCGGCCTGCTGGTGTCCGGTTGCTCCACGATTTCCAGTGGACTGGATGCCATCAATCCCTTTTCTTCCGGGCCGAAAATCTCGCCCTTGCCCACGTTGACCGCAGCCTCGGAAACCCGGGTGCAATGGGATCTGGATGCGGGCAAAGCAGGTGGCTATACCTTTACGCCGGCGATCGTGGGCAAAACGCTATATGCAGCCGGTGCCAAGGGCTATCTGCAGAAGGTTGAGGATGGC
>JAKLLI010000130.1 GCA_023150195.1 Azonexus sp. | reverse complement strand
CGACCGGTTCCGGACCGCCCACGATATGCATGTGAAGGTGGGGCACTTCTTGTTGCCCGATCACCCCGGTATTGATAATCGCCCGGAATCCGTCCGGGCTCCCCTGTGCAATGGCGATTTCGTTGGCCTTGACCAGCATCCGGCCCAGCACTTCGGCATCCTCGGGGCTGACGGAGGCCAGTGAGGTGATGTGCTTTTTCGGGATCACCAGGATGTGGACCGGGCGCGCCGGATGAATATCCTTGAACGCCAGCACCAGATCGTCCTCGTAAACCTTTTGCGCAGGGATACTGCCGGCCACGATGCGGCAGAACAGGCAATCGCTCACTTGGTCCCCCGGGCAGCCTTTTCGTCGATCCCGGAGATCCCTTCGCGACGGCGCATTTCCTGCGACACGTCCTCAATCGAAAGGCCATAAAACGCCAGCAAAACCAGCACGTGATAAATCACATCGGTGGATTCCCAAACCACCTTGAGGCGCTTGCCTTCCTTGCCGGCCATGATCAATTCGGCGCATTCCTCGCCAATTTTCTTGAGAATGGAATCCGGGCCTTCGGAAAAGAGCTTGGCGGTATAGGACTTTTCCGGATCGGCATTGCGGCGGGAGGCCAGCGTATCCGACAGGCGGTGCAGAATGTCATGCGTGCTCATGAGTAAATTTCCTTCGGGTCTTTCAAAACCGGATCAGCGGGAACCCAGCGTTCCCCCTGCAATTCATTGAAAAAACAGCTTTCCCGGCCGGTGTGGCAGGCAATGCCGCCGACCTGCTCGATGCTGAGCAGCAGCACATCGCCATCGCAATCGGTGCGTATCGACTTCACTTTCTGGCAGTGTCCCGACTCTTCACCTTTACGCCAAAGCCGCTTTCTGGAACGTGACCAGTATACCGCGTTGCCACAAGCCACTGTCTCGCACAGGGACTCGCGATTCATGTAAGCAAACATCACCACCCGCCCCGAGGCATCCTGCGCAATGGCAGGGATCATGCCGTCCGCGTCCCATTTCAGGGCATCCAGCCAGGCGAGCGTGTTGTCGAGATCCGCCATCAGAGGCGCACTTCAATGCCGCGTTCGGCCATGTATTCCTTGGCCTGACGCACGGTGTATTCACCGAAATGAAAAATCGAGGCGGCCAGCACGGCATCGGCGCGGCCTTCGCTCACGCCGTCGGCCAGATGCTGCAGATTGCCGACCCCGCCGGAAGCAATCACGGGAATCCGGATGGCATCCGAAATGGCACGGGTCAACGGGAGATCAAAACCGTTCTTGGTCCCATCGCGATCCATGCTGGTCAGCAGAATTTCGCCCGCCCCCAGCATTTCCACCTTTTTCGCCCAGTCGACCGCATCCAGCCCCGTATCATTGCGCCCGCCGTGCGTAAAGACATGCCACTTGCCCGGCGCGACCTGCTTGGCATCGATGGCCACGACGATGCATTGCGACCCCACCTTGCTGGAGGCATCGAAGACCAGATCCGGATTCTGTACGGCGGCCGTATTCATCGACACCTTGTCAGCCCCGGCATTCAACAGGCGACGCACATCTTCCACCTTGCGCACGCCACCGCCGACCGTCAGCGGAATGAAGACCTGCTCGGCGCAGGCTTCGACGATATGCAGGATGATGTCGCGCTGGTCGGACGATGCCGTGATGTCAAGAAAGGTGACTTCGTCAGCCCCCTGTTCGTTGTAACGGCGGGCGATCTCGATCGGATCGCCGGCATCGCGCAGGCCGACGAAATTCGTGCCCTTGACGACCCGGCCGGCGGTCACATCCAGACAGGGAATGATGCGCTTGGCGAGCATCAGGCGCCCAACTCGTCAGCCAGCGTCTGAGCGGCCGCAAAATTCAGGGAGCCGTCATACACCGCACGTCCGGCAATGGTACCGATTACGCCTTCGCTTTCCACCGCGCACAACGCCCGAATGTCATCGAGATTGGACAGGCCGCCGGAAGCGATCACCGGAATGGTCAGCGCTTGTGCCAGCCGTACCGTGGCGTCGATATTCAGGCCGGACAACATGCCGTCACGGCCGATGTCGGTATAAATGATGGACTCGACGCCGTAGTCTTCGTACTTCTTGCCCAGGTCGACCACGTCATGGCCAGTCAACTTGGACCAGCCATCGGTTGCCACCTTGCCGTCCTTGGCATCCAGGCCAACGATGATGTGGCCGGGAAAAGCGGCACAGGCATCCGCGAGGAAGCCCGGATTTTTCACCGCCGCCGTGCCGATGATCACGTAGCTCAGACCGCCATCGAGACAAGCCTCAATGGTGTCGAGATCGCGGATACCACCGCCCAACTGAACGGGAATATCGTCACCCACTTCTTTCAGGATGGCCTTGATCGCTGCGGCATTTTTCGGCTTGCCGGCAAAGGCACCGTTCAGATCGACCAGATGCAGGCGCCTTGCGCCCTGATCGAGCCAGTGGCGGGCCTGTTCGGCGGGACTATCGGAAAAAATGGTGGCCTGTTCCATCAGGCCCTGCTTCAGGCGGACACATTGTCCGTCCTTGAGGTCAATTGCAGGAATGATCAGCATGGGGAATCAACAGAGAGGTGAAATTCGGCAGACGCGAATCAGGGGCGCCACTCGACAAAGTTTTTCAGGAGCTGGAGGCCGTCGCGGGCGCTTTTCTCGGGGTGGAATTGAACCGCAAAGATATTATCCCGCGCCACCGCACAGGTAAAGGGGACGCCATATTCGGTCGTACCCACCGTTAGAAGTGGATCCACATGCTGCACACAATAGCTGTGCACAAAATAGAAGCGGGCGCCATCCGCAATGTCTTTCCACAAGGCATGCGGCTTTTGCCAAACCTCGTTCCAGCCCATGTGCGGCACCTTCAGGCGTTCGCCCTTGCGGTCGACCATCTTGTTGTCGGGAAAACGCAGCACATCTCCGGGAAAAACTCCCAATCCCGGCACATGACCTTCTTCGCTGCGCTCAAACAGCATTTGCTCGCCAACGCAAATGCCCAGAAAAGGCTTTTCCTGGGAGGCCTGCAGCACGGCAGCGCGCAAACCGCGCGACTCTAGCTCACGCATACAGTCGGGCATCGCCCCCTGTCCGGGGAAAACCACGCGCTCGGCAGCTGCAACAACGGAAGGATCGGCAGTCACCACCACCTTGGCTTCACCGGCAACATGTTCAAGCGCCTTGGACACCGAGCGCAGGTTGCCCATGCCGTAATCGATCACGGCAATCGTTCGCGTCCCTTGCATCAGAGCGACCCCTTGGTCGACGGCATGAGGCCGGCCATGCGCGCATCCGGTGTCACGGCCATGCGCAAGGCGCGGCCAAAGGCCTTGAAAATGGTTTCTGCCTGATGGTGGGCATTTTTGCCGCGCAGGTTGTCGATATGCAGGGTCATGCCGGCATGATTGACCAGCCCGTGGAAAAACTCGCTGAACAGGTCGACATCAAAACTGCCGATCATTGCCCGTGTGAAATCCACATGCATTTCCAGACCGGGACGACCGGACAAATCAATCACCACGCGCGAAAGGGCTTCATCCAGCGGCACATAGCTGTGGCCGTAACGGGTCAGCCCCTTTTTGTCGCCCCAGGCCTTGGCCAGGGCTTGCCCCAGCGTGATGCCGAGATCTTCCACCGTGTGGTGTGCATCGATGTGCAAATCCCCCTTGGCCGCGATATCGAGGTCGATCAGGCCATGGCGGGCGATCTGATCCAGCATGTGATCCAGAAACGGCACGCCAGTGGCAAATTTGCCCTGACCGGTGCCATCAAGATTCAGACGCACAGTAATCTGCGTCTCCAGGGTATTACGGGTAATTTCAGCTTGCCGCATGGCGAAGGGCTTCGAAAACGTAGAAACGGGAGGGCATGATACCATTTTGACCTCTTTTCAAAGCCATCAAATCCCATGAGTCGTTTCTGGAGCTCCGTCGTTCGCACGCTCACCCCCTATGTACCGGGAGAGCAACCCAAGATCGCCAACCTGATCAAGCTCAACACCAACGAGAACCCCTATCCACCCTCGCCTGCCGTGCTAACCGCAATTCAGGCAGAACTGGCAAACGACGCGAGCCGCCTGCGGCTCTACCCGGACCCGAATGCCGACCTACTCAAACAGGCGGTCGCGCGCCGCTATGCCGTGCAGCCTGACCAGGTCTTTGTCGGCAATGGCTCGGATGAGGTACTGGCGCACGTCTTCATGGCGCTGCTCAATCACGACGCGCCCATCCTGTTCCCGGACATCACGTACAGCTTCTACCCGGTGTATTGCGGTCTTTACGGTGTGGATTACCGCTGCGTGCCGCTGGCGGACGATTTCAGCATCAATCCGGCCGATTACTGCGGTCAACAGGGGCCTGAAGGAAAAATCGGCGGCATCATCTTCCCCAACCCGAACGCCCCCACCGGCCGCCTGCTGGATCTCGATGCCATCGAACGCATTGCGGGCGCTAATCCCGACGCGGTCGTCGTCGTTGATGAAGCCTATGTCGACTTCGGCGGAAATTCCGCTATTTCCCTGGTCGACCGCTACGACAATCTGCTGGTCACGCACACCCTCTCCAAATCCCGCTCGCTGGCGGGGCTGCGCGTAGGTTACGCCGTCGGCCACCCCGAGCTGATCGAGGCGCTGGAACGCGTCAAAAACAGCTTCAATTCCTATCCGCTGGATCGCCTCGCCATTGTCGGCGCGGTGGCCGCGATTGACGACGAGGCCTATTTCCAGTCCTGCTGTGCGCAGGTCGTTGCCACCCGCGAACAACTGAGCAGCGAACTCACGGCCTTAGGGTTCGACGTGTTGCCCTCCGCCGCCAATTTCATCTTCGTTCGCCATCCGCAACGCGACGCAGCCGAACTCGCCAAGGCCTTGCGTGCAGCGAACATCATCGTTCGCCATTTCAAGCTGCCCCGCATCGACCAATTCTTGCGCATTACCATTGGCACCGATGCGGAATGCGCCGCGCTGGTTACGGAACTTCAGCGCATCACCGCGGAGGGCTAGGGCCCGCCTTTCCCGGCGGGTCTCGTCACCAAACGGCGCGTACAGGCGTCAGAGCGGCGTCAATTTTGCGTATTCCAGCGCCAGCCACTTCATGCCGCTGGCGCCGAAATTGACCTGCACTCGCGCATCGGCGCCACGCCCTTCGGTGGCCACGATCACCCCGACCCCGAACTTGGCGTGTTCCACGGTCTGCCCCACCCGCAGGCCGCCGGAAGCCGGTTCGGCATAGCCGCCACCAAAGCTGCCAAAGCTGGGCACTGCGGTCGACGTGACTTTTTTGTTCAATTTAAACAGCAACTCCGCCGGAATTTCGTCCAGGAAAGACGAGGGCGTGCAATACCGCGTCTGGCCGTGCAGCATACGGGTCTGCGCCGAGGCCAGATACAGTCGCTGACGTGCCCGGGTAATGGCCACATACATCAGTCGACGCTCTTCCTCCAACCCGTCGCGCCCTTCATTGACCGAGTTTTCATGCGGGAACAAACCCTGCTCCAGCCCGGTGATGAACACCACGTCGAATTCCAGCCCCTTGGCGGCGTGGACCGTCATCAACTGCACCGCCTCCTGCCCCTCGCCAGCCTGATGCTCACCGGACTCCAGGGACGCATGCGCAAGAAAAGACGCCAACGCGCCACCTTCGCCAACCGCCCCTTCGTCATCGATAAAGGTGGCCGCGGCGTTGATCAACTCATCCAGATTTTCGAGACGCTCCAGCCCTTCCTTTTCCAGCCGGTAATGCTGGGCAAGGCCGGACTTTTCAATCACATGTTCAATGATTTCCGGTAGCGGCAGGCTGGCCGTTTCCGCTTTCAGCGTTTCGATCAGCCGGACAAACGCCCCCACCGTCTGCCCGGCCTTGCCAGTCAGTGAGGCAGCGGCGTTGTAGAGACTGGAATTGATCTGATGCGCTGTCGCCTGCAGGTTTTCCAGCGAACGCGCACCGATGCCCCGGGTGGGAAAATTGACCACCCGCAGGAAAGCGGTGTCGTCGTCCGGATTGCCC
>JAKLLI010000129.1 GCA_023150195.1 Azonexus sp. | reverse complement strand
CGCCTGCTGTTCGACACCAAGACCATTCTGGCCGACACACTGTCGGCCATCGCCAAGACCTCCGAAAAACGTGGCCTCGGTGCCGTCGACCTGTCGCTGCTTACCGACGGCCTGCAAGCCGAGCGCGAGCAGGGCATTACCATTGATGTTGCCTACCGCTACTTCTCCACCGGCACGCGCAAGTACATCATCGCCGACGCCCCGGGCCACGAGCAGTACACGCGCAACATGGTCACTGCCGCATCGACCGCCAACCTGGCCATCATCCTGATCGATGCGCGCAAGGGCGTGCTGACCCAGACCCGCCGCCATTCCAAACTGGCCCATCTGGTCGGTATCCCCCACCTGATCGTCGCCATCAACAAGATGGACCTCGTCGATTATTCGCAAGAAACCTACGAGCGTATCAAGGGCGAATACCTTGAGTTCGCCTGCAAGGTGGGCATCGAAGACATCCGCTTCATTCCGCTTTCTGCGTTGAATGGCGACATGATTGTCGAACGCGGCGAGAGCCTGAACTGGTACGACGGCCCCACCCTGATGGAGATGCTGGAAGCCGCACCGGCGGCCCACACCGAACACACCGAGAAATTCCGTTTTCCGGTGCAATACGTGTGTCGACCGCAGGATTCGGCCAACCCGGATCTGCACGACTACCGCGGCTTCATGGGCCGGGTTGAGGCCGGCAGCCTGAAGGTCGGCGATGCCGTCACCGTGCTGCCCAACGGCCTCGAATCCACCGTCAAGGCGATTCAGATCGGCGGGATTGATATTGCGGAGGCCGTGACCGAACAATCCGTGACCCTCCTGCTGGCGGATGAAATTGACTGCTCGCGCGGCGACATGATCGTCAAATCCAGCGAAGTGCCGGCCGCCGTCAAGCAAATCAACGCCACCGTCTGCTGGATGGCCGAACAGCCGATGGACCGTGCCCGCACCTACCTGATCCGCCACACGACGCGCGACTCCAAGGCCAAACTGGCTGCCATCGACCATCGCCTGGATGTGAATACGCTGGAAAACCTGCCCGCCGAAAAACTGGCGATGAACGACATCGCGCAAGTCACCTTCAAACTGGCGCAACCGCTCTTCGTCGATCCCTACACCGAAAACCGCGGCACCGGCGCTTTCATCATCATCGATGAGAGCAACAACAACACGGTGGGCGCGGGGATGATCCTGTAATTCAAGCGCCCACGGTCAACCGGAGATTCCGGGCAAAAACGAAAAACGCCTCCGCAATGGAGGCGTTTGTTTTTATTGGGCAAAGCGCCGTTTTACTGCGGGACCCGATAGCTGTCCTGCGTCATTAAATCGACGCCGCACTCCATTTCTTCCACCCAGCTAATGAAGTCGGCAACCGCCTTCCTGCCCACGAAACGCGCGCCGTGCTGCGGCACGATTTGTTCGATGTCGAGCTGTCGCACCATGTTCGCCCAGTAGCGGCAGACCTTGCGCGAGACGATATAGCGCTTGTGGAAACCTTCCATGTACTGGCGATGGGCATGGAAATCGGTGACCGGGATGGCGGCCTTTTCATGCGGCACCAGCGAGGTGCCCAAGTCGCCGGAAAACAGGATTTTGGCAATCGGATCGTAAAACTGGAAATTGCCTTCCGCATGCATGAAGTGGGCCGGCAGCGCCAGCAGCTTGCACTGCCCGAGGCGAATCACCGCGCCCTGATCAGGGATTCCAAGGATGCGGTGAGAAACATCCTTGCCGGTGGTGAAATGCGGCACAAAGCGCGTCCACAGGCTGGAGATCATGACCTTGCACTGCGAGGCGACAAACCATTTATTCACCGACGCAATGATGTCCGGATCCGGGTGAGAGGCGAGGATGTAATCCAGGTCCTTGGACGAGAAATATTTCTGCATGTCCATCAGCAGCCCGGTGTAGGTCATGTTGCCACCCGGGTCAATCAGTGCACCGTGGCCGCTATCGACAACCAGAAACTGATTGCATTGCACCGCCCCGCCGGGGGAGTCGTCTACCAAATCGTAAAACGCATGAACGATGTGGGTTCCGTCATTGAACAGTTCAACAGCCATGGCAACACCTGAATACGAGGAAGGCTATTATCGCCACCTGAAAGCGTTTTGCCCAGCCGTGATGCGCAATCAGCTATCGACCGGCGGCACAACCTTGATGACTTCTTCGAGCGTGGTGTGCCCTTGAGCCACTTTCATCGCGCCGGAAATCCGCATCGGCCGCATGCCTTCCCGGTAGGCCTGCTCACGCAGTCGTGGCATATCCAGGGGGGATTTGATCAGCTTGCGTGTTTCCGGACTGTTCAGCAGGATTTCATAAACACCCACACGGCCGGTATAGCCCGTCATCCGGCAATCCAGGCAGCCTACGGCATGGTGCAGGGTGGCCGGTTCATTGGCCTTCCACGGGGCGACCAGCGAACGCCAGATGACACGTTCTTCATCGGTGATGGGCTCGGCCTTCTTGCATTTCTGGCACAGGGTGCGGATCAGGCGTTGCGCCATGATCCCGAGCAGCGTGGAATGAATCAGGTAGGCAGGCATGCCCAGATCGAGCATGCGCGTGACGGCCGCTGCCGAGTCGTTGGTGTGCAGGGTGGAAAGCACCAGGTGGCCGGTCAACGCGGCCTGAATGGCCATTTCCGCGGTTTGCAGGTCACGGATTTCACCAATCATGATGATGTCCGGATCTTGCCGCATCAAGGCTCGAACGCCCTCGGAAAAACTGAGGTCGATGTTGGTCTGAACCTGCATCTGATTGAAGGCCGGCTCGACCATTTCGATCGGATCTTCGATCGTGCAGACGTTCACTTCCGGGGTCGCCAGTTGTTTGAGCGTGGTGTACAGCGTGGTGGTCTTGCCCGAACCGGTGGGACCGGTGACCAGCACAATGCCGTTGGGCGAACGGGTCATCTGCTCCCAGCGGGATTGATCATCCTCGGTAAAGCCGAGCATGCGAAAATCGCGCACCAGCACATCCGGATCGAAAATCCGCATCACCAGTTTTTCGCCAAAAGCCGTCGGCAGGGTCGATAAACGTAATTCGACTTCCTGACCAGCCGGCGTGCGCGTTTTGATCCGGCCATCCTGTGGGCGGCGCTTTTCGATCACATCCATCCGCCCCAGCAGCTTGATGCGGCTGGTCATGGCGTTCATGACCGGCGTCGGAATCTGGTAGACCTGATGCAGCACCCCGTCGATGCGGAAACGCACGATGCCCAGTTCGCGACGAGGCTCAATATGAATGTCCGATGCCCGCTGATCAAAGGCGTACTGCCACAGCCAGTCAACGATATGCACAATATGCTGATCGTTGGCATCAAACTGTTTGTTGGTTTTACCCAACTCGACCAACTGTTCAAAACTCGACAAGCCGCCGTTGATTTCGCCTTTGGCTGCGGCCGTCTTGACCGACTTGGCGAGATTGAAGAACTCGACCAGATAGCGCCCAATATCGTCAGGATTGGCGAAAACCCGGCGAATCTCCTTGCGCAGAATGTGGCGAAGCTCCGGCTCCCACTCCCGCATGAACGGTTCCGCCGTCGCAATCACCACCTCTCTCGTGGTGACCTGCACCGGCAGAATGCCAAAGCGGGCTGCATAGGCGCTGGACATCACTTCGGCCACACCAGTGAAGTCGATCTTCAGAGGATCGATATGCAGGTAATCCAGACCAATCTGTCGTGCAAACCACTCGCTGATCAGTTCCAGGGTGATCAGCCTTGAAGGCTCGGGCGTTCGCCACTTTTGATCGGCAATCACGACAAGCGGGTGCACCTTGTTGCCATGCAGTCGCCGCTCCGCACGCAGCACATCGGCCACCTTGGCGTCGACCATGCGGTCGGCCACCATCAGGTCCAGTACTTCATTCAAGGTGAGCTTGTGCTCACCGGATCCGGAATTATTCATGCCGGGAAATATAGCATGCCCCCCGCCTTAGCCTTGTGGCGGTCAACGTTTAAAAAGATGCAAAAAAGGGGCCTTGCGGCCCCTAGGAACATATTGTTTCTGACGAGAGAATCAGCGTGCGGTTAATGCCATCATCAGATCGTTGATCCGTTTGACGAAGCCAGCCGGATCATCGAGTTGCCCCCCTTCGGCGAGGGTTGCCTGCTCGAATAGCAGGGCGGCCCAATCGTCGAAACGGCTTTCCTCGTACTTGAGGCGCATCACTGCCGGGTGCTGGGGATTGATTTCCAGAATCGGTTTGACATCCGGCGCCTTCTGACCTGCAGCCTTCAGCAAACGGGCGAGATTGCCGGAAGGATCGTGTTCGTCAGACACCAGACAGGAGGGAGAATCCGTCAGGCGGTAAGTGACGCGCACTTCCTTCACCTTGTCGCCAAGCGATGCTTTCACCTTTTCGAGCAAATCCTTGTATTCATCTGCTGCCTTCTCTGCTTCCTGCTTTTCGGCCTCATCCTCAAGCTTGCCGAGATCCAGTCCGCCCTTGGCCACCGATTGCAAGGGCTTGCCCTCAAATTCGGTCAGGTGACCCACCACCCATTCGTCCACGCGATCTGAAAGCAACAGAACTTCGATGCCCTTCTTCTTGAAAATTTCGAGATGAGGGCTGTTTTTGGCGGCATTAAAGGTATCGGCGGTGACGTAGTAGATCTTTTCCTGACCGTCTTTCATGCGGGCAATATAGTCGGCCGGGGTAATGACCTGCTGGTCGCCATCACCCTGCGTGGACGCAAACCGCAGGAGACCGGCAATCTTGTCCTTGTTGGCAAAGTCCTCACCGACACCTTCCTTGAGAACGGCCCCAAAAGCCGCCCAGAATTTGGCATATTTTTCCTTGTCGACCGCATCTTCGCTATTGGCCAGACTTTCCAGCATGCCCAAAACCTTGCGCGTGCAGCCGCTGCGAATCGTGTCGATATCCTTGGATTCCTGAAGAATTTCCCGCGAAACGTTCAAAGGTAGATCCGCGGAATCCACGACGCCGCGAACGAAACGAAGGTACAAAGGCATCAGCTTTTCGGCGTCGTCCATGATGAACACACGGCGCACGTAGAGCTTGATGCCGTGTCGCGCATTTCGGTCCCAGAGATCAAAGGGGGCACGTGACGGAATGTAGAGCAGTTGCGTGTATTCCTGTTTGCCTTCGACGCGGGCATGGGTCCACGCCAACGGATCTTCGAAATCGTGGGCGACGTGCTTGTAAAACTCCGTGTATTGCTCGTCGCTGATGTCCGACTTGGCGCGCGCCCAGAGCGCGTTGGCCTGATTGACTGTTTCATCCTCTTCCGTGACTACCTGCTCGCCGTCCTTCCAATCTTCCTTTTTCATCAGGATCGGCAAGGTGATGTGGTCGGAGTACTTGCGAATGATGGACTTGAGCTTCCAGCCGTTCAGGAATTCGTCTTCGCCGTCACGCAAATGCAGAATGACATCCGTGCCACGAGAGGCCCGTTCAACCATCTCGATGCTGTAATCACCCTCGCCCGCAGATTCCCAACGCACCGCCTGATTGGCATCCAGTCCTGCACGCCGTGAAATGACCGTAACGCGATCAGCAATAATGAACGAGGAGTAAAAACCCACGCCGAATTGCCCAATCAGATTGGCATCCTTGGCCTGATCTCCAGTCAGTGCCGAAAAGAACTCTTTGGTGCCGGATTTGGCGATGGTACCCAAATGGGCAATCGCGTCGTCACGGGAGAGACCAATCCCGTTATCCGAGATGGTGATCGTGCGATCTTTCGCATCGAACGCCACCCGAATTTTCAGATCTCCATCGTCGCTGTAAAGTGCGGCGTTGTTGAGGGCTTCAAATCGAAGCTTGTCGCAGGCATCGGAAGCGTTGGAAATCAGCTCGCGCAGAAAAATTTCCTTGTTGCTGTACAAGGAATGAATCATCAGGTGAAGCAGTTGTTTGACTTCCGTCTGGAAGCCCAGGGTCTCGCGGCTGGCCGTTGCGGACTCGGACATAAAAGAACTCCCAATTCAAAATTAGAGAATGAAACGTGAAGAGGGAGATGTGGGCGCCTAGCGAAAATTCAAGCCGGGAATTTGA
>JAKLLI010000128.1 GCA_023150195.1 Azonexus sp. | reverse complement strand
CCGCCAAACCGGATGCCGCGACACTGGCCCGCTACCCGCACCGCCTGATCGACCTGATCACGCCGGAAGCCGCTTATTCCGCCGCCCGTTTTTGCGAAGATGCCCTGCGCGCGATGGCGGAAATCACCGCTGCCGGCAAGGTGCCCGTGCTGGTCGGCGGCACGATGTTGTATTTTCGCGCCTTGTTGCAAGGCCTGGCGGAACTGCCCAAGGCTGACGCCAGCCTGCGCGCCGCCATCGACGCGGAAGCACTCGCCGAAGGCTGGCCGGCGCTGCACGCCAAATTGGCCGAGCTCGACCCATTGACCGCAGCCCGCCTGCACCCGACCGACAGCCAGCGCATCCAGCGCGCACTGGAAATCTGCCGCAGCAGCGGTCGACCGATGTCCGCCCTGCTGGCCGAAAGCGAGGCCAGCCGCCCGCCCTACGATTTTCTGCAAATTGCGCTCTTGCCCAGCGAACGCAGCGTGCTGCACGCTCGTATCGAGCGCCGCTTCGATGAAATGCTGCTCGCCGGACTGGACGAGGAAGTTCGCCATTTACGCGAAAAATACGCGTTGACCGCAGACTTGCCATCCATGCGCTGCGTGGGTTACCGACAGGTGTGGGAAGCCCAGGACGGGCTGTATCGCAAACCGGAAATGCGCGATCGCGGCGTCTTCGCCACGCGGCAGTTGGCCAAGCGCCAGATTACCTGGCTGACCAACTCGTTTAGCGCCGAACACGTCGACTGCCTGGCCCCCGATCTGAGTGCGCGCATCGCCGACCGGGTGGCCGCTTTCCTCACTGCTTGAGCAGGGCTTCCAGGCTGCGTGCCAGGGATTCCAGCTGGCCGATGGTCATCAGGCTGGCATCCTGGCTGGCAACCAGACGCTGCATGTAGTCGCCCGCGAGATTGGTCATCATTTCTTCCTGGCCTTCGGTCAAGCCCAGGGTAAAAAATGCCTTGGTCAGGGCTTCCTGAAAATCGATCATGACCTGGGTCATTTCCAGGGAATTACGCCGGTAATTGCCCTGCACGCCGTCCAGCGTGGCCTGCACATGCGGCAGGGCTGCTTCGATGGCTTTGCGCCGATGCTGGGCCAGATCCTCGGCTTCGATGGCCTTCATGCGGGCATCCGCACCTTCGGCGAGCAAGGCCCCGTTATCGCGAATGCGGCCAGCGCGTTCCGGATCGTCCTGCGGCATGTCGTTGATCATCAGCGTGACGCGACCGTAATTGAACACGCAGCGGGATTTGAACTGAAAAATCCGCCCCGAGTCCTGCACATGATTGAGGACCGACACCTCCAGCGGCAGATTGCGGCCATTCCGGCTCAGGGACACGGCCGTGTCGCCCAGGCGCAACTGCACCGCCGCGTTCAGCCCATATTGCTGCATCGCGTCCAGCAAGGCCAAGCCCACTTCATCCACGTCGTTGCAGGCAAAGGATTTGCTGAGGAATTGCAGCACGACACCCAGTTCACCCATGCTGGCCATGGCGGACATGGCCGTCCGGGTCGCGTAACCGGCCTGTTCATTCAAGGCTTCCTTTTCGCCCAGAATCCGCGCCGAAATACGCATCTTGCGCAGCAGCTCATCGGGATCGAAAGGCTTGGTGATGAAATCCTCACCGCCGGCTTCATAGCAGGCGATGCGCGTTTCCATGTCGCCGTTGCCGGAAACAAAGAGGATGGGAATGCCCTGGGTCTCCCAGTCACCCTTGAGACGCTGGCAGATTTCAAGACCGCTGATGCCGGGCAGGGTCAAATCCAGCGCCAGAATATCCGGCTTCTGTTCGGCAACCCGGGCCAGACAGGCTTCGCCCGTGGCGAAGCGCTCGACCACAAACTCTTCCTGAAGAATGGCGCCGAGAATTTCGAGCATGATTTCGTCGTCATCCACCACAAAAACGCACAATTTGCGATCCATCACGCACATCCCTCTTCAACAACGGTCTTTTTTGCGGCCAGCAGCGAGTAGACCGCTGGCACGACAAACAAGGTTAACAGGGTCCCGAGCAAGAGACCGCCGACAATGACCCAACCAATCTGCTGCCGCGATTCGGCCCCGGCGCCGGTGGCCAGTGCCAGCGGCACGGCGCCGAGCACCATGGCGCCCGTGGTCATCAGGATGGGGCGCAGACGCAGGCTGGCGGATTCAATCACTGCATCACGCAAATCAAGCCCTTGTTCCTGCAACTGGTTGGCAAACTCGACAATCAGAATCCCGTGCTTGGTAATCAGGCCCACCAGCGTGACCAGCCCGATCTGACTATACACATTCAGCGTGCCGCCGGTCGCCCAAAGTGCCAGCAAGGCGCCAGCCATCGACAAGGGCACGGTGAGCATGATGATGAACGGGTCGCGGAAACTTTCAAACTGCGCAGCCAGCACCAGGTAAATGAAGGCCAGCGCCAAGCCAAAGGTGAGCGCCAGCGAGGACGAGGATTGGCGGAACTCGCGGCTTTGCCCGTTGTAATCCACGGCATAGCCGGGCTTGAGCACCTGTGCGGCAATGGCATCCATGGCCGTCAGCGCCTCACCCAGGGTGTAACCCGGCGCCAGATTGGCAGTGATCGTCACCGCCCGCCGCTGGCCAAAATGATTGAGTTCGCGGGGGGCAATGGTTTCGCGGACATCCAGCAAGTTATCCAGCGAGATCATGGTGTTATCGCGACCTCGCACGTAAATATCGCGAATATCCTCGGGCGAGCGGCGGTCTACCTCCGCCACCTGAACGATCACGTCGTACTGCTCGCCATCGCGCTTGAAGCGGGTCACCTGACGACCGCCCAGCGCGCTCTCCAGCGTGCGCCCCAGGGTTTCCACCGGCACGCCGAGGTCGGCGGCTTTGTCGCGGCGCACCTGTACATCCAGTTCCGGCTTGTTCAGTTTGAGGTCCGTATCGACATTGGTCAGGCCGGGATTTTTCGCCAGTTCAGCCAGAAAGGCCTGCGTGACCTGTTGCAGTTCGGCATAGGGCGCCGTCGTCGCAATCACGAAATTGATCGGGCGTTCACGCGGGCTTTGCCCCAAGGATGGCGGCGTGACCGGGAAAGCCATCACGCCGGGCACCGCCCCAAATCGGGGAAAGAGCGACTTGGCAATCTCCGGCGAACGGCGGCTGCGTGCCTGCCAGTCGGTCAGGCCGACAAAGGAAATCCCCTGATTCACCACGGGATTGCCCGCCACCACAAAATAGCGTTCGGCCTCCGGCACGGTCGCGTAAATGGCTTCCAGCTGGCGCGCATATTTTTCGGTGTAGGCCAGCGTTGCCCCGTCCGGTCCGTTGAACACGCCGAGAATCACACCGCGATCTTCCACCGGCGCCAGTTCGGTTTTCAGGGTTTTAAACAGTAGACCGCAGGCAACCGCCACCCCCAGGAAGGCCAAGACCACCAGCCAGCGCAGGTTTAACGACGCGGTCAGAAGTCGCCGGTAACCGCGATTCAGGCCGTCCAGAAAACGCTCGATCAGCAGAAAAACTGCCCCGTGCCTGGCGTCGTGACGCAAGAGCACGGAACACATCATCGGCGACAGGGTGAGCGCGACAAAGCCCGACACCAGCACCGCGCCGGCCAGGGTCAGGGCGAACTCGATGAACAGCTTGCCGGTACGCCCGGTCATGAAAGCCACCGGCGCGTAGACGGCGGCCAGGGTCAGCGTCATCGCGACCACGGCAAACCCGATTTCCGAGGCGCCCTTGAAGGCGGCCTGCCGCCGCGACATGCCGGCTTCGATGTGGCGATAGATGTTCTCCAGCACGACAATCGCGTCGTCCACCACCAGCCCGATCGCCAGCACCAGGGCCAGCAGGGTCAGCGTATTGATGCTGAAACCGAGCACGAACATGATCGCAAACGCGCCCACCAGCGAAACCGGGATGGTCACCAGCGGAATCAGCGTGGCGCGCAGATTGCGCAGGAAGAAAAAGATGATCGCCAGCACCAGCAAAATGGCCTCACCGATGGTTTTGAACACCGAGGCAATCGAGCGGTCGATGAACACCGAGGAATCGTAGGAAATATTGGCCGTCATGCCTTCTGGGAGTTCGCTGGCCACACGCGGCAAGGCCTCGCGCAAGGCACTGGACAGTTCAAGCGGATTGGCCGTGGCCTGCTTGATCACCCCCAGCGCCACCGCTGGCCGGCCCTTGAAACGCACCGTACTGCGTTCGGCCGCAGCGCCGATTTCCACCCGCGCCACATCGGAAATCCGCACCGGATAGCCGTTGACCGTACGCACCACCACGGCGCCAAATTCCGCCGGCGTGCGCAAATCGGTACTGGTGACCACGGAAAATTCACGCGCTTCGCTTTCAATTCGCCCGGCGGGCACCTCCACGTTCTGCTTGCGCAGCGCATCCTCGATGTCGGCAGGCGTCAGCTGATAGGCCGCCAGCCGCTGCTTGTCCAGCCAAATGCGCATGGCAAACTTGCGCTCGCCGAACACCCGGACATCCGCCGCCCCCGGCAGCGTCTGCAACTTGGGCTTGACCAGCCGGTTGGCCACATCGGTCACTTCCAGCGCGGAATGCTGATCCGAGGAAAAGGCGATCCAGACGATGGGGTTGGCATCGGCCTCCACTTTCGCGATCACCGGCTCGTCGACCTCGTCCGGCAGCTTGTTGCGGACCCGGGAAACGCGGTCGCGCACATCGGCAGCCGCCGAATCCGGCGCCCGCTCCAACTTGAAACGCACCGAAATCTGGCTGCTCTCCGCCCGCGAAATCGAGGTGATGACTTCCACGCCTTCGATCCCGGCCAGCGAATCTTCCAGCGGCTTGGTGACCTGCGACTCGATGATGTCGGCGGAGGCGCCGCGATAGCTGGTCGACACCGTCACCACCGGCTCGTCAATCTTGGGGTATTCGCGCACCGTCAGGCGATCCCAGGACACCAGACCGAGCAGCATCACCACCAGCGACAGCACGGTGGCAAAGACCGGACGCCGGATGCAGACTTCGGAAATCTTCATTTGCTGGCGGCCATCCCGACCGGCGCAGCAGGTGCCGCCGTCGTCACCGCGGCGCCCGGCTTGAGCTTCATCTGCCCGGCGGTCACCACCACTGCACCGGCCTGCACCCCCTCAAGCACTTCGACCTGCGCATCGCGGCGAACCCCCAGCCGCACGCTCACCGGCACGACCTTGCCGTCGACCACGGTGTAGACACTGGGCTTTTGTCCGGGAATCACGGCGGCTTCCGGCAACATCACCACCTGCTTGCGTTCACCCAGCACCATCCGGACACGCACGAACATGCCCGGCCGCAGCCGTCCGCCCGGATTATCCAGCCGGGCGCGCACGGCGATTGAACGGCCATTGGGGTCCAGTTGCGGGTCCAGCGCCTCGACCCTGGCGGTAAACGCTTCCCCCGGCAGGGCGTCGCTGGACAAGCTCACGACCTGACCACGCGCCAGCCGGCCCAGGGCCGATTCCGGCAGCCGGAAATCGACACGCAGGCTGGCGATATCGTCCACCGTGATGAGGGTCTCCCCCTCTTTGACATAGGTGCCGACACTCAACTCACGCAATCCCACCATGCCCCGGAAAGGCGCGCGCAGGCGCATTTTGGCCGCCTTGGCCTCGGCCAGTTGCACTGCCGCCTGCTGCACGGCGAGCGCCGCGCCCGAGGCTTCCAGCGCTTGCGGGCTGATGAATTTTTTCTCGAGCAATTCCTGATTGCGGCGATAACTGCTTTGCGTCAGGGCCAGATTGGCCCGGGCTTGCGCCAGTTCGGCATCCTGCACGGTGGTATCCAGCGCCAGCAGGAGCGCGCCCTTGCTCACCACCTCGCCATCGCGAAAGCCGATACTGACCACACGGCCACTGGTTTCCGGGCGCAGCACCACCGACTCCGCCGCCTTGAGGGAGCCTACCGCGCTCAATTCGTCGGCAAAATCGCTGGCAACGAGGGTCGCCGTTTCCGGCTGGCGTCCGGTTCGCTTGCCACGCAAACACCCCCAGCGCAATCAGGCCGGCAACGGCCACCAGGGAAATCATTCGACGACCGCGTGTATTCATGGGCTGATCAGGGGCATAAGTGGGATTCAGGCGTGAGCAGCGATTGTAGCGAAGCCACTGGTAGCTGCCTGCACAAAATCAGGGATCGCTGAAGAAGGGCCCGGCATTTTCCTCGTGAATCGGCGGTTGACCGCATTCAACACAGGGAACGGGCGGTGCGGCAAAGGCGGCAAGACAGGCCTGTTCGTCATTGGCCGGCAAATGTTGAGGCATGGATTTCACTTGCACGCCAACCACCCCGGCCAGCAGCATGCCCAGCTTTTTGGCGCCGGCCACGGAAAGATCGATGATGCGCAACTCGTGCCGGGCATGCATGCGGTCCGTGTTGCGCACGACCACACAGGCGTTGGTCGCGGTGCGGCGCACCGCCAGCCGGGTATTCAGCGGAAATCGATTGCTGGCTGCCGTCAGCGCCTGCTTGTCGTAGCGCTCACCGGACGCGGTTTTCCGGCCATGAAACTTGCCGCCGTAATAGCTGGCCAGCCCATCCAGCGGCGCACCGGCATCTTGCAGGGGGTAGGGCAAAGCCGGCATATCCTGCGCCGGCGGCTGTTCCGCCAAGACGGGCGGAACCAGCAGCCACAGGGCGCAGCACCAAGCCGCTACCCTGACCGTCACATCAGCAGACCACGGTCTGCGCTTCGTCACCCTGACGCGCGCGAATCTTGCCGATGCGATACACCGCTTCGCCCTGCGCCGTCAGTTCGGCCATCGCGGCATCGGCATCCTCGGCGGCCACCACCACGACCAGACCGATCCCGCAATTGAACACGCGGTGCATTTCCTTTTCGGCCACATTGCCTTCGGCCTGCATCCAGTCGAACAGCTTGGGACGCGGCCAGGCGGCCTTTTCCAGCTCGGCCACGGTGTTTTCCGGCAGCACGCGCGGCACGTTTTCGAGCAGGCCACCACCGGTAATGTGCGCCATGCCCTTGATCGTGACCTTTTCCATGGTCGCCAGCACCTGCTTCACGTAGATGCGGGTCGGCGCCATGACCACGTCGGCCAGCGTGCGCTCGCCATCAAATTTGGCATTCATGTCCGGCTGGGAACGCTCGATGATCTTGCGCACCAGCGAGTAACCGTTGGAGTGCGCACCGGAAGAGGCCAGCCCCAACACCACATCACCCGGGGCAATGTCCTTGCCATCGATGGCCTTGGATTTTTCGACGACGCCAACGGCAAAGCCGGCCAGATCGTACTCACCATCCGGATACATGCCCGGCATTTCGGCGGTTTCGCCGCCGATCAGGGCGCAACCGGCCAGTTCGCAGCCCTTGGCGATGCCGCCAACAACTGCCGCCGCGGTATCGACATCGAGCTTGCCGCAAGCGAAGTAATCCAGGAAAAAGAGCGATTCGGCGCCCAGCACCAGAATGTCGTTCACGCTCATGGCCACCAGATCCTGCCCCACCGTATCGTGGCGATTCAGCTCGAAGGCCAGGCGCAGCTTGGTGCCAACGCCGTCCGTCCCCGAAACCAGCACCGGCTCC
>JAKLLI010000127.1 GCA_023150195.1 Azonexus sp. | reverse complement strand
AGTTCGCTGCGCAAGGCCTCAATTTCCTTGACCAAATCCGACTCTTTTTCCTTATCGACTTGCAGTTGTGCTTCTGCTGCAGCCTTGGCGGCCGCCGTTGCGGCAGCGGCCGCGCGCTTGGTCACCTGACTCGCAATCACGGCCAAAGCCAGGGTAAAGATCACGACCACGAATACCAGCGCCAGCACCAGATTAGCCAGAGCATCCACAAAGCCCGGCCAATAGTTCATTTCTCCATCGCCACCGCCACCGGCCATTTACTTCTTCCCCCAGACATCCTGACCGACCAGCGAGCCCATCCGTCCACGCGGCGATTGAGCATCTGCCGGTACTTTAAGCGCATCCGTCAAGGTACCGATGTTGTACAACACGTCATACGCAAGATTGGCTTCGGCGATCAGCAAACGCAGATAGTCGAGGCGCGATTGGTAAAGTTTCTGGTGGGCATCGAGGACGTCAAGCAGCGAACGATTCGCGGCAAACATCTGTTCGGTAAAACTCTCAACCACCTGCTGGTTGGCTTCCATTTCCTTGGCAATTTCCTGAGTCCGCTTTGCCGTCGTGGTAAGCGACTCGAAGCTCGCCCGGAGCTTCTCCTCGAGTTCCCTTCGGGTATCCAGCAAGCGGAACATGGCCTCGTTGTACTTTTCGCCCATCGCGCGATGCTGATAAAAGTCGGCGCCGCCAGAAAACAGGCTCCAGTTCATGGTGAGCATCAGGCTGCGAACCCTTTTCTCATAGTTGGGCTTTTCACCCACCGAACTTCCGGAGTCATACTCCGTTGTCGCGACGCCCGCATCGTCAAGCACCCAATTCGGCCCCGCGGATGTCACCACCGGCACACGTGTTCCCCCGGTGCCACGTGTTATAGAATCAGCAAACTCGACAGCCACTTGGGGCATGAACGTTTCCGAATCTCTGCCAGCGCCGCCTCTGCCACTTTCAGATCCGCCATCAGGGCCGGGTTATTCTGGGAAGCCTCTTCGACCGCATGGTCGATATCGCCCGGCACCGGCAAAATCCAGTCCGGCGGCAACATCAGGTTACGCGGCCGAAAACCGGTGATTTTCTGAAAACCGGTCAACTCCACCTCAAGCGCATTTTTTGCATCCAGCACCGTCGACCGTGCATTGACCCGGCGTCCTTTGACCCGCTCCTGATCCGCTTGTGAACTCGCACCCGCCGCCACCCGCTCCTCAATGCGCGAATAGAGCGTTTGCAACGCTCCTTCGTAATCCTCGGCAAAGCGCAAGGCCAGGCTATTCTGAAAAAGACGGAGATAGGAACCCGAGGCATCAAGCACCGATTTCAAGCGTGCGCCCTTGGCGCCGTACTCTGCGGAGTCCAACATCTTGTTCTGCCGCGCAAGCTCCGACCAGGCACTATAGTCAAAGAGGGTTTGGGTTGCGGTCAGCATCCGTTCGCGGCGACTCAGTGTCACGGAATCGTAAGCAAACGACTCATCGGTCAATTGATCGGACGAAATCCCTCCGTTGACGATACTGGAGGCCGGCACCCGCTCACCGAAAGCGTACTTCACCGGTAAAGGATCGCCATTCGCATCTTCACCCGCAGGCCGGCAACCGTTTTCGTCCTTGCAATATTTATACGTATCGCCAGCCGGCGTCGTCGACTCCTTGCCCGTTTTCATCGTCAATTTAACCTGCGGCAGGAGCGCACCACGCGCAACCCCTACCATGGCTTCGGCGTAGGCTTGCCGTGACTCTGCGGCAGCCAGTTGGTAATTCTGTGCAATGGATGCTGCAGCCGCCCCCTCAATCCCCAAACGATCGACCAATTTTGCCGAAAACACTGTGCCTTTTTTCGGTGGAGGGGGAAGCAACAAGGCATCTGCCCCGAGAATTTTGCGCAAGCGTTCAATTCTTGCGGATTTCTCCAAGGTCAATTTGGGTTGCGGCTTGGATTCTTCCTCCCCCGCTAGTGCGGCCAAGGGGGGCACAGTCAAATCGAGCGGAGCAGTCTGCTTGACTCGCGATTCTGGCGAAGGAATATCGCGGGGAATCATCAAATCGAGCGCAGCGCTGGCGCGCCCGTCAAAGACACTCCCTGCGGGCTTGGCTAACGGCACTTTACCGGGGCTTGCCCCTGCAACAGGAATCTGCGGCAAGCTGCGGTCCACTGCACCAACACCCGGATTTCCCTGTCCGAATACCGACACAGAGACAAGCGGCAACAGCGCCAAGGCCAGTAAAAGCCCAGCCCTACGCTTAGTCTTTGTGAAATCAGTCAATCCGGTCACACCCTCACCAGCATCTCAAAACGTCAAAAGCTCAAGAAAAACCAAAAATATTCAACAAAACCCTATGATATTCAAGCGATTTCCAGCGTGCCGAGGATAAACCATCGTGCAAGCTTTTGGTGAGATAAGTTAGGGATTCCGCTGATGTTGTTCGCTTTTCGCGAATAGCTCGCACACCAATCGACCGGCAGTTTGAGATTACGGAAAGTAACAAAGTCTGTTAGCACTCCAGTCACGCGAGTGCTAAAATATTGCTGTTCGTTAAAGGAGGATTCCCGTCATGTCCCATGCCCTGACACTTCCCGTTCTCTCGTCCGTTGGCAGCATTGACGCCTATATCCAGGCGGCGAATCGCTACCCGATGCTGTCCGAGGCCGAGGAAATCCGGCTGGCTGAGCGCTTCCACAACGATGGCGACGTGGAAGCCGCACGCCAGTTGGTGCTTTCCCACATGCGCCTGGTGATTTCCATCGCCCGCGGCTATTTGGGTTACGGCCTGCCGCATGCCGACCTGATTCAGGAAGGCAACATCGGCCTGATGAAGGCCGTCAAACGCTTTGACCCGACCCGTGGCGTTCGCCTCGTTTCCTTTGCCATGCACTGGATCAAGGCCGAAATTCACGAATACATCCTCAAAAACTGGCGACTCGTCAAACTGGCGACAACCAAGGCGCAGCGTAAACTGTTCTTCAACCTGCGCAGCCTGAAGGCCGATTACGAAGGTACGGACACCCTCTCGGGCACCCAGGCCAGCGAGGTCGCCCAACGCCTTGGCGTCAAGCAGGAAGACGTGATCGAGATGGAAACCCGGATGTCCGGCCGGGATCTGGCATTGGAAGGCAGCCCTGACGATGGCGATGACGCCTTCGCGCCTATCGACTATCTTGCCGACAGCCGCTACGAACCCACCCGCATGCTGGAAAACAAGGCACGCGCCCATCTGGAACAGGACGGCCTGCAGGGCGCGCTGGCGTTTCTGGATGCCCGCAGCCGGCGCATCATCGAAGCGCGCTGGCTCCATGAGGGCGAAGCGGCAACCCTGCATGAACTCGCCGACGAATTTGGCGTGTCTGCAGAACGCATTCGCCAGATCGAAGTCAAGGCGCTACAGAAAATGCGCACCCAACTGGCCGCCTGAAAGGCGACGCAAACAACGAAACCGGGGGCTTCCCCGGTTTTTTATTTCCCCAATCCGGGCAAGACCCGGCAGGCGTTCTCCCGCGTCTGCACGATGAATTCGGCCAGCGAAGCGCCACGGACCTGCGCCAATTCAGCGGCAATCCTTGGCAATTCCGCCGGCGAATTGCGTCCGCCGGGTAGCCAGCTGGGCGCGATATCCGGCGCATCCGTTTCCAGCACGATGGCAGTCGACGGCAACGTCGCCAGCAATTTCCGGATACGCCGCGATCCCGCGTACGTGGCCGCACCGCCAAAACCCAGACAAAACCCGAGTGACTCGAACGCTGCCGCCTGCTGCTCGCTGCCGTTGAAGGCATGGGCAATGCCACCGCGCACCGGGTAGCGGCGCAAATATTTCAATACCGAATCCACGGCCCGCCGCACATGCAAGATCACCGGCAAATCGAATTCTCGGGCCAGTTTGAGTTGTGCGACAAAGAACTCAGCCTGCCGGGCGTCATCTTGGCCGGGCACAAAATGATCCAGGCCAATTTCGCCAACCGCCACCGGCGCGCCCTGCTTCAAATAGTCGCGCACGACGTCAAGATCGGCCATCTCCGCCTTCGGCACATAGAGCGGATGAATGCCGTAGGCCGCCCGACAACCGGCGTAGCGCTCGACCACGATTTTTTGAAAAGCGAAGGCGTCGACCGCAACACCCGGCACCACGATGGCTGACACCCCGCCTTGTCGTGCCGCGCCAAACACCTCATCGCGGTCCGCATCAAACTCCGCCGCATCCAGATGGCAGTGCGTGTCTATCATGCGCCGACAAATGCGAATTCCGGTTCCGGTCGGTGCCCGGAAATCATGTCGGCTAATGCCTTTCCAGAACCGCAGGCCATCGTCCACCCCAAGGTGCCATGGCCCGTATTCAGCCACAGATTGGGGTAAGGAGAACGTCCAATCAAGGGCACATTGGATGGTGTCGCTGGACGCAAACCGCACCAAAAGAGTGGTTCGCCAACGAACTGCAAATCCGGAAACAATTGCCGGGTTCGCGTCATCAAGGCTTGGCAGCGCACGGGATTCAGCGAGAGATCATAACCATTGAACTCGGCAGTCCCCGCAATGCGCAAACGATCTCCAAGGCGGGAAAACACCAGCTTGTGGGCGTCGTCCGTCAGACTCACCGACGGCGCAGTCGTGCCATCGGCAAGTTCGATGGTCGCCGAATACCCCTTGGCCGGATACACCGGCAAGCGCAAACCCAAAGGCCGGCTCAGCAACGGGGAATAGCTCCCCAAGGCCAGCACATAAGCATCCGCAGTCAGCAACTCGCTGCCAGCGGATCCATGAACCAGGACACCGGCAATGCGCCCGCCCCCTGTCCCAATACGGTCAACCTGCACTCCGTAGCGAAAATCCACCCCTCGACTCGCCGCCCTGTCCGCGAGCGCGCGGGTGAACAGATGGGCATTTCCGGATTCGTCAGAAGGTGTGTAATCGCCCCCGCACAGGAGATGCCGCCCCGCAGCGAGCGCCGGCTCGATTTCCAGGCAACGCGCCACGTCGACCGGCATTCGATCGAGGCCAAATTGCCGCATCTGACTGGCGGCTTTTGCCCCCTGCGCCATTTCTTGCGGGTCGGTGTAAATGTGCAGGATGCCGGCCTGACGCTGCTCGTAATCGAGGGATTCGGCCACACGCAGTGTCTGCAGGCAGGTACGGCTGTACAAGGCCAGCGACACGATATTGGCAATATTTTGCCCGGTGCGACCTGGCAAGCATTCGCGCAAAAAACGCAGTCCCCACAACCACTGCGCGGGGTCAGTGCGCCAGCGCCAGAGCAGCGGGGCATCCTCACGCCCCAGCCATTTTGCCAGCCGCGAAAAAACGTGAGGGTTGGCCCAAGGCTCGGCATGCGACACCGAAATCTGACCGCCATTGGCAAAACTGGTTTCCATCCCGGCCGCCGGCTGGCGATCCACCACAGTGACTTCATGCCCTGCCTGTGCCAGATACCAGGCACTCGTCGTGCCGACGACCCCCGCCCCCAGCACCAGGACTTTCAAGCGTCGCCTCCCCTTTCGCGGATGATCCGGGTGACTTCCGGAATATGGCGCATGCCACGCATGACCGCGGCGAGATGATTACGATGCGCCACCTGAATGGTGAAGCGCAGCAGGGTGAACAAACGCTCCGGGTCGGAATCCATCGACACGTGCTCGATGTTCGATCCCGCTTCGGAAATCGCCGAAGCAACCTGAGCCAGCACGCCGCGCGTGTTTTTCACTTCAACGCGGATGCGGATATCGAACAGCTTGCCGTCTTCCGGCTCCCATTCGACATCGATCCACTTTTGCGGCTCACTGGAGCGGGATTTGCGGATCGCCTGACAGTCATGGGTATGGATCACCATGCCTGATCCCTTGCGAATCGAGCCGATGATGGGATCCCCTGGAATCGGCTGGCAGCAATGCGCCAGCTGGATGGCCATGCCTTCGTTGCCATGAATGGCCAGCGTCATGCTGCTCGGCGTATCGGACGACATGTCTTCTCGCGCCAGCAGGCGCCGGGCGACGACCGAAGGCAGCCGTTTGCCCAAGCCAATATCGGTGTACACATCCTCCAGCGTGTGCTGACCATTGGCTTTCACCAGCGAGGTCCACGCCTCGGTCGGAATGGAAATGGGTACCACCCCCAGCGATAGCAGCTCCTGGCGAAGCAAGCGCTCACCCAGGCGGGCAGATTCTTCATTCTGCATGGTCCGCAGGAAATGCCGGATCTTGCTGCGCGCCCGACCGGTCTTCACATAGGTCAGCCACACCGGGTTGGGCGTCACCTTCTGCGAGGTGACGATTTCAACCAGATCACCGTTGCGCAACTCGGTACGCAAGGGCACCAGTTCGTGATTGATCCGCGCCGCCGAACAATGGTTGCCCACATCGGTATGCACCGCATACGCAAAGTCGACCGTGGTTGCGCCATGTGGCATGGCCATGATCTTGCCCTTGGGTGTGAAGACGTAAACCTCGTCCGGAAAGAGGTCAATCTTGACGTTCTCGAAGAACTCGGCGGAATCGCTGGTCTGCATTTCGAGCAAGGATTGCAGCCACTTGTGTGTCTTGATCTGCAGATCGGCGCTGGACTCATCCATGTCCTTGTACAGCCAATGCGCGGCCACACCCTCCTGAGCCACGTTGTGCATTTCCCGCGTGCGGATCTGCACCTCGACCGGCGTACCGTACGGGCCGATCAGGGTGGTATGTAGGGACTGATAGCCGTTGGCCTTGGGAATGGCGACATAATCCTTGAACTTGCCGGGCACCGGCTTGTACAGACTATGCAAGGCCCCCAGCGCCAGATAGCAGGTGGGCACGTTGTCCACCACCACCCGGAAACCATAAATATCCAGCACCTGCGAGAAGGAGAGCTGCTTGTCCTTCATCTTGCGGAAGATGGAGTACAGGCTTTTTTCCCGGCCAAAGACCTCAGCCTTCAAGCCCGCCTGCCCCAGCTTTTCGCGAATCCCGGCCGGAGCGCCTTGGCCAACACCTGCGCACGATGCGGATAAATCAGGCGGAAGGAGGTGTCCTGCAATTCGCGGTAGAGCTTGTTCAAGCCCAGCCGCAAGGCGATCGGCGCATAGATTTCCAGGGTTTCGCGGGCAATCCGCGCACGCTTGTCGGCACGCATCGCCGACATGGTCTGGATATTGTGCTGGCGGTCGGCCAGCTTGATCAGCACGACGCGCAGATCGCGCGCCATGGCCATCAGCATCTTGCGGAAATTTTCCGCCTGCGCTTCCTGATAGGAAGCGAATTCCATCTTGTCGAGTTTGGAGAGGCCATCAACCAGTTCGGCCACTTCCTTGCCAAACTTATCGGCCAGTTCGTGCTTGCTGGCCCCGGTATCTTCCAGCACGTCGTGCAACAGCGCAGCGCAGATGGCATCGGCATCCATGCGCCATTCGACGACCGCGCCAGCAACCGCCAGCGGGTGCGTGATATACGGTTCACCGGACATCCGGCGCTGATGCGCATGCGCTTTGGCAGCATAGGCATACGCTGCCTGAATGCGGTCTACATCAGCGGGAAGAAGATAATCAAGACTATCGAGGAAAACCCGATACGCGGGCTCCTCGTAATTGGGCGGCAGGGACGGTTTGGAATCCATCAGCCACGACCGCCCGGCAGACTCAGGCCTGGCCGCGGTTCAGCACTTCCAGACCGACCTTGCCCAGCGCCATTTCGCGCAATGCCACCACGGTCGGCTTGTCCTTGTCCACTTCCACCAGCGGGGTGGAGCCATTGGCAATCTGGCGGGCGCGATGAGCAGCAGCCAGCGTCATCTGGAAGCGGTTGGGAATCTTTTTCAGACAATCGTCGACGGTGACACGAGCCATTTCAAAACCTCAATTCAATCAAATCAGCCGGGAAAACAAGTCTGCATGCTGCACACGTTGCTTCTTCAAAACCAGCCCGGAAGCCCGGACAACAGAACGTAAATCGTCCAGCGCCTGGTCGAGTTGGTCGTTAATAATAACATAGTCAAATTCGCCGACATGGCGCATCTCGGCCTCTGCTGCGGCAAGGCGGCGCTCGATGACGTCCGCTGCATCCGTGCCGCGCCCGACCAGACGGCGGGTCAGCTCTGCCATGGACGGCGGCAGAATGAACACGCCGATCGCCTCCGGGAACAGCTTCTTCACCTGCTGCGCCCCCTGCCAGTCGATCTCCAGCAGCACGTCCCTGCCGGCGGCCAGTTGCGCCTCGATCCACGATTTCGAGGTGCCATAGAAGTTGCCATGCACCTCGGCCCATTCGAGAAACTCATGGCGTGAAATCATCGCCCGAAAGGCGTCGACCGCAACAAAATGATATTCCCGACCATCCTGCTCGCCGGGACGTGGTGCACGCGTCGTTGTCGAAATGGACAACTGGACCGCCGGTTCCCGTTCCAGCAACAGGCGGACCAAGGTGGTTTTACCCGCCCCCGACGGGGCCGCAACAACATAAAGATTGCCTGACATTCGCGCTCAGCTTTCCCCGGTCTACGCCGGATTTATTCCAGATTCTGGATTTGCTCGCGCATCTGTTCGATGAGCAGCTTCAATTCCATCGCCGACTGGGAGACTTCGGTAATGGCCGACTTGGAGGCCAGCGTGTTGGCCTCGCGGTTCAGTTCCTGCATCAGGAAGTCGAGCCGCTTGCCAACGGCACCTCCGGCCTTGAGCACGCGCTCGACTTCGTCGAGATGCGTCGTCAGCCGCGACAATTCTTCGGCGACATCGATGCGCGTGGCAAACACCGCCACTTCCTGCAGGACGCGATCGTCATTGGCGCCCCCCAAGGCTTCCGTCAGGCGCTGCCGGAGCTTTTCGGTGAACAAGGCCTGCGCTTCCGGAATCCTGGGGGCTACGGCGGCCACGATGGCGCGCATGGCATTGACGCGGTCAACAATCATCGCCGCCAGTTTTTCGCCTTCACGGGCTCGGCAGGCAGTGAATTCCACCAGCACCTCGCGTGCCAGCGCCAGCACTTCCGGCCCCAAGGCGGCTAAGTCGATGCCCTGTTCGCCGAACATGCCCGGCCAGCGCAGCACTTCGTTGACCGTCAGCGGGGCAGCACTTGGCATCTCGCCCAGCACCCGGGTATTCAAGCTTTTCAGAACATCCAGCAGATCACCATTGATCTGCAACTGTTCAGCACGCGCGGCTGCGGCATGAAAAGAGAGCCGGCATTCG
>JAKLLI010000126.1 GCA_023150195.1 Azonexus sp. | reverse complement strand
GGGAAATCCGCACACCCAAGGATGGCGAGCGCTATGTCGCACTGACCAAGCTGGACTCCATTAACGGATTCCCGCCGGAAGAAAACAAAAACAAGATCATGTTCGAGAACCTGACGCCGCTGCATCCGACGCGTCACCTCAAGCTTGAACGCGACATCAAGTCCGACGAAAACATCACCAGCCGGGTGATCGACATGATTGCGCCGATAGGCTGTGGTCAGCGCGGTCTACTCGTCGCACCGCCTAAATCCGGCAAAACCGTGATGTTGCAGAACATCGCTCACGCCATCACCGCCAATCATCCGGAAGTTGCACTGATTGTGCTGCTGATCGATGAGCGCCCGGAAGAAGTCACGGAAATGACCCGTACCGTCAAGGGTGAGGTCGTCGCCTCGACTTTTGACGAACCGGCGACCCGCCACGTTGCCGTTGCTGAAATGGTCATTGAAAAGGCCAAGCGCCTCGTCGAACACAAACGGGACGTGGTGATCCTGCTCGACTCCATCACTCGTCTGGCGCGCGCCTATAACACCGTGCAACCGGCCTCCGGCAAGGTGCTCACTGGCGGCGTGGACGCCAACGCCCTGCAGAAGCCCAAGCGCTTCTTCGGTGCCGCGCGCAACATCGAGGAAGGCGGCTCGCTGACCATCCTCGCGACTGCACTGATCGATACCGGCTCACGTATGGATGAAGTGATCTACGAAGAATTCAAGGGTACCGGCAACTCCGAAATCCACCTCGACCGTCGCATGGCCGAGAAGCGCATGTACCCGGCAGTCAATGTCAATCGCTCCGGCACCCGCCGCGAAGAACTGCTGCTCAAGCCCGACGTGTTGCAGAAGATGTGGGTGCTGCGCAAGCTCTGCTACCCGATGGACGACCTTGAAGCGATGGAATTCCTGCTCGACAAGGTCAAATCGACCAAGGGCAACCAGGAATTCTTCGACGCGATGCGTCGCGGATAAATCCTGCAAAAACACTGCGTTACTATTGCAAGCCCGAGATGAATCAAGGATAATCCCGGGCTTCCCAGATCGGCCAATACCGCCGGTCGCTTGATTAAAGGACAAAAGATGAAAGCCGACATTCACCCGAATTACCATGATGTTGCAGTGACCTGCTCCTGCGGCAACACCTTCACGACCCGTTCCACGATGAGCAAGAACGCCTTCCACGTTGAAGTCTGCTCCGCTTGCCACCCCTTCTACACTGGCAAGCAGAAGATCGTTGATACCGCTGGTCGCGTCGAGAAGTTCAACCAGAAATTCGGCGCCATGCGTGGCAAGGCCGCTGCTTGATCGGCTTGAGTATTCACCAAAAGGCAGCCTGCGCGGCTGCCTTTTTCTTTTGTATCGCCCATGCCTGATGTCCGCAGCCTGATTCGCCAAGGCATACGACTGCCGCCCGGTGGCTGGCTGCTCGCCGCCATGCTGGCGTTTTACGTGCTTGCCGGCCTGTTCGGTAAAGACCCCTGGAAGGGCGAAGACGCCATCCATATCGGTGCCTCATGGCATATGTTGTCGACCGGCGATTGGCTGACCCCACACCTGGCCGGCCGACCCTTCCACGAACCACCGCTGTTTTACTGGACAGCCAGCGTCACCGGCCTGCTTTTTGGCTGGCTTTTACCCCTGCATGACGCCATGCGGCTGGCCAGCGGCATCTGGGTTGCCCTGACGCTGACGGGTTTGTACTACGCCGGGCGCGAACTCTATGGACAGGAAAGTGCGGCAGCCAGCCCGATGCTGCTCGCCGGCACCGCCGGACTCCTATTCCACGCACACGACGCCCAGCCCATGCTCATTGCACTGGCGGCTTACGCCGGCACCTTGGGCGCGCTGGCGGCACTCGGCCGAAAGCCCGAGTTGACCGGCATTTTCTATGGCTTGGCGCTAGCAGGCTGCGTCCTTGGTGCCGGGGTAGCACCCGCCCTGCCCTTGCTGCTGATCACCCCACTGGCGTGCTGGCTATCGCCAGATCGCAAGAAAGCCCTGATCACCATCGGCATTGGCCTGGGCCTGGCGACCCTCTTGATTGCTCCCTGGCCCTTGCTGTTGTGGACACACGCGCCTGCCCGGCTAGCGCTGTGGTGGCAGACCGAGATGGCCCCCCTGCGCACCCCCTTCTCGCTCGGTGGCCTGGGACGTTTTTCCGCCCTGCTACCCTGGTTTGCTTTTCCGGCCCTGCCGCTCGCGTTCTGGACCGTCTGGCGACAACGCAAGGCCCTGCTGCAAGCCCGTTTCCTGCTGCCGCTGGCCTTGTTCGTCATGACCCTGCTGTTTCTCGCCTGGACCTATCGGCCGCGGGAAATTCCGGCACTCTTGTTACTCCCGGCCATCGCCTTGCTGGCAACCCCCGGCACCCTCGCCTTGCGCCGGGGTGCAGCCAATGCTTTCGACTGGTTTGCCATGAGTTTCTTCAGCGTTTTCGCGGCCGTGGTCTGGTTGTGCTGGTCAGCGATGGCACTCGGCATTCCCGAGCGACTGGCACGGCGCGTGGTGATTCTGCGACCAGGCTTCGTTGGTCAACTCGACTGGTTGGACCTGATCATCGGCATTGCCGCAACCCTGTGCTGGCTGTGGCTGATCGTGACTGCGCCACGCTCTCCCTATCGCAGCCTGACCCACTGGACCATGGGCTTCACCACTGTCTGGCTGATGGCCACCACACTGATCCTGCCGTGGTTCGATTTCGGCAAAAGCTATCGCCCGGTGGCAGAGGCGGTCGCCCAGGTATTACCCGACCCGCATGACTGCCTGGCCGAGCGGGGCTTGACCGATGCCCAACGGGCCTCGCTCGCCTACTTTGTCGGCATTCAGCCCAAGGCTGAACAGGGGGCGGAAGGCAAAACCTGCCAGTGGCTGCTGGCCGTCGGCAGCCGTACGGCGCAACTGGTCGCGCCCGACTCGGGCTGGCAGGAAGTCTGGTCAGGCCATCGGCCCGGGGAAAGCCAGGAGAAATTCCGGCTTTACCGCCGTTGACCGTCCTCGTCCGAAAATCCCTCAGCCGGCTGATTTGACCAGGAAATGCTCCCGGTAGTACTTCATTTCATCAATCGATTCGTGGATGTCGGCCAGTGCCGTGTGCCGGCCCTGTTTCTTGAATCCCTTGTAAATCTCGGGCTGCCAGCGCTTGCACAGTTCCTTGAGGGTGCTGACGTCCAGATTGCGGTAATGGAAAAAATCTTCCAGCGTGGGCATGTAGCGGGCCATGAAGCGCCGGTCCTGCCCGATGGAATTGCCGCACATCGGCGACAGTCCCTTGCCGGAATGTGCCGCCATGAACGCGAGCGCCGCCTGTTCAACCGCCGCTTCATCCATCGTTGAGGCCTTGACCTTGTCGATCAGGCCGGAACGTCCGTGCGTGTTCTGGTTCCAGGCATCCATGCTGGCCAGTACGGCATCGCTCTGATGCACCACCCAAGCGGGTGACTCGGCCACGACCACCAGTTCGGAATCCGTCACCACCATGGCCATTTCAAGAATTCGGTCACCGTCCGGATTGAGGCCAGTCATTTCCATATCCAGCCAGACGAGGTTGTTTGCATTGCCTGCCATATAATTGCCCGATCGTCAGAAACCCCGAATTTTCTCACAGCTTCCGCCCGCGCTACCGTGACCCCGCTTTTCACCCAAACTTTCCTGCTCGTTTTTAGTTTGACGCTGCTCGGCCGACTCTGGCTCAAGCTGCGTCACATCCGTTACGTCCGGGAACGGCGTCATACCGTGCCCACGGATTTTGCCGAGCGCATCAATCTCGCCTCCCACCAAAAAGCGGCGGATTACACGGTCGACCGCAGCAAAACGGCAATTTTCTCGCTGCTGGTGGAAGCGGTACTGCTGCTCGCCCTCACCTTGGGCGGTGGACTGGCGGCGCTGCACTTATTCTGGTCATCCCATCTCGAGGGCATCGCCTACGGTTTGGCGATGATTTTCAGTGTGATGGCGATCAGCGCACTCATCGATTTGCCGCTGACCGTCTACAGCCAGTTTGTGATCGAAGCCCGCCACGGGTTCAATCGCATGACCGCCAGCCTGTTCATCAGCGATCTGCTCAAACAAACCCTGCTCGGGCTCCTGATTGGTACGCCCGTCATCGGCGCTGTCCTTTGGCTCATGGACAGCATGGGTACCTACTGGTGGTTCCATGTCTGGGTGTTCTGGACGCTCTTCAATCTTTTGATCCTGTTTGTCTATCCCCGCTGGATTGCCCCACTGTTCAACCAATTCACGCCGCTGGCCGATGCCGAACTGAAAACCCGCATCGAAACCTTACTCAGCCGCTGTGGCTTTCACGCCGCCGGCCTGTTCGTAATGGACGGCTCCCGCCGTTCCAGTCATGGCAACGCCTACTTCACCGGCTTTGGCAACACCAAGCGCATCGTCTTCTTCGACACCTTGCTGGCGCGGCTGACACCGCCCGAGATCGACGCTGTCCTCGCCCATGAACTCGGACATTTCCGTCATCGCCATGTGCTACAACGGATGCTCTGGCTGTTTGCAGGCTCGCTCGGCTTTCTCGCCATCCTCGGTCAGTTGATTGATGCGCCCTGGTTTTATGCCGGACTGGGCGTCCCGGCGCAGAGCACGGCGCTGGCGCTGATCCTCTTTTTTCTGGTTGTGCCGGTTTTCACTTTTCTGCTGGCGCCCCTCTCCAGCCAGCTTTCGCGCAAACACGAGTTCGAGGCGGATGCCTATGCCGCGACCCACACCCGGGCCGATGACCTGATTCGGGCATTGGTCAAGCTTTACGATGACAATGCCGCGACCTTGACGCCGGACCCGCTGCATTCGCTCTTCCACGACTCCCATCCACCCGCCGCACAACGCATTGCTCACCTTCAACGCCAGGAGAAATTCGCATGAAAACGCTGACTGCCAGCCTGATCTCCGTCCTCCTCTCCACCACCGCGCTGGCGGCACCGCCCTGGGGCGATGCCGACCCCAAGGCGGGCTATCAGAAACATCAGGAAAAATGCGCGGCCTGCCATATTCGTCTGTACGGTGGTGACGGCAGCAAAATGTATACGCGTGAAGGTCGACTCTTGTCGACCCAACTGGATGTCCTGCAACGGGTTGCCGCCTGCAATTCCCAAGTCCACTCCGGCTGGTTCCCGGACGAGGAAGCCGAAGTGGCGGCCTACCTCAATCAGCAGTTCTACAACTTCACCGATTGATGCAGGGCCGCATCATCGCCGCCCATGGCCGGCAATATCTGGCCGAACTGGAAGACGGCAGTCGCTTGCCCTGCTTTCCCCGGGGTAAAAAAAGTGAAATTGCCTGTGGCGATCACGTGGACATTCTCCGCACATCGGCCGATCAGGGCGTGATCGAGCGCATTCAGCCGCGCCACAGCCTGCTCTACCGCTCCAATGAAATCCGCCAGAAGCTGATTGCCGCCAATGTCGATCAACTGCTGATCGTGGTCGCTACGGAGCCGGGATTTTCCGATGATCTGGTCACTCGCGCCTTGCTGGCGGCGGAAAGCGAAGGGATCGAGGCGCGTATCCTGCTAAACAAATGCGATCTCAGCGAACGCTTGTCCGGTGCACGGCAGCAAACGGCCATTTTTGCCGATCTCGGCTACCCGGTACTGGAACTCAGCGCCCTTGCAGACGCCGACGCCCTGCTCGCCCACCTGCAAGGCAAGACCAGCGTGCTGGTCGGTCAATCCGGCATGGGCAAATCCACCTTAGTCAATGCGCTCGTACCAGACGCCCGCGCCGCCACGCGGGAAATTTCGGTTGCCCTGGACTCAGGCAAACACACCACCACCCACGCCACCCTGTATGCGCTGAACACGGACAGCTGGCTGATCGACTCGCCCGGTCTGCAGGAATTTGGCTTGGGCCACATTGATCGCGCCGGCATCGAACACGCCTTCCGCGAATTCCGTCCCCATCTGGGCGAGTGCCGTTTCCGGGACTGCCGTCATCACCGGGAACCCGATTGTGCGATTCACGCCGCACTCGCCGCCGGCAAAATTCACCCATCGCGATTCGCCAGTTATCAACGCCTCGTCGGCCAGATGGATTAACAGGCTGCTCAAAAACCCCAGCCAGCCGATGCC
>JAKLLI010000125.1 GCA_023150195.1 Azonexus sp. | reverse complement strand
GCCTGAAAACGACGAGCTGCAGCCCAAGGCGCGCTTTTTGTTCAGCGTCTTTTTCCTGGCGGGCCTGGTGGCAGCCGGCATGGGTTTTGTCCGCTGGCAAACGAATGTGGCGATGGGCGCGATCGATTTCGTCTTTGCGGCTGCCTGTTTTGCCCTGCTCGCCCATTTGCGTCGGCATCGCGAACAGATTGAAGTGATCAGCAGTCTCGCCATCGGCTTGTGCTTTGTCTTGTTTACGGCCATCTACCTGTTGGCTCCGCAGAACACGATGCGGCTATCGCTGTTCTTTCTGCTCGCCGCCTCGGCCTTTTTCCTCAAGGGCCGAATCGTCGGCCGCTGGTGGCTGGGTACGATTTTGCTGGTGATCATTGCGACGCATCTGTCGGGGCGCTTTGCCACGGGCTATTCCCATCTCGATATCGGGACGACCTGTCTCTATCTGATTGCGCTGCTCTTCATTTTTGAAAATTACGAGTCATTCAAGGAGCGCGAGCGCGAGCGCAAGTTGGCGGCGGAGGAAGCCCTGCGCGCCAAGGAATACGCCGAGGCGGCCAATCTCGCCAAAAGCCGTTTTCTCGCCACCATGTCGCACGAAATCCGCACGCCGATGAATGGCATTCTTGGCATGTCGCAACTCTTGCTCATGGATGAGCGCCTGGACAGCGAACTGCGGGACTACGCGCAAACGGTGCAGGCCTCGGGACAAACCTTGCTCGCCTTGCTCAACGATATTCTGGATCTGTCCAAGGTTGAGGCGGGCAAGGTGGTGTTGTCGCCGCAGTTGTTTGCGCCCGCGCAATTGCTGGAAGAAGTGGGTTTGCTGTTTGCGCAGCCGGCCAGCGCCAAGGGGCTGGCCATCGAAACTTGCTGGCTCGGGCCGGTGGCGTATTTTGAGGCGGATACCAACCGCTTGCGCCAGATGCTGAGCAATCTGATCGGCAATGGCATCAAGTTTACCAAGGTGGGTTTTGTCCGGATTGAGGGCCGTGTGATCGAAGCCGGTGGGGCGCAGGCGCTACTTGAATTTTCCGTGTCCGACAGCGGTATCGGCATTTCGCCCGAGCAGCAGGCCCGCTTGTTCCAGCCTTTCAGTCAGGCGGACAGCTCCACCACCCGGGAATACGGGGGCACCGGGCTGGGGCTGTCGATTGTGCGCAGCCTGGCCCGCCTGATGGGCGGTGATGCCGGCGTGGAGAGCGTGTTGGGAGAGGGGGCTCGCTTCTGGTTTCGTATCCGGGTGGACGCCGCCGGAGACGGTGAGGCATCGCCTTGCGGGGGCGAGGCCAATTTGCCCGCAGCCTTGGAGATTTTGCGCGGACAGGTGCTGGTGGTCGAGGACAATCTGACCAATCGCAAGGTGGTCGCGGCGCTGCTGGAAAAGCTGGGGCTCGATCCGGTCTGTGTCACCAACGGTCGCGAGGCCCTCGATTTTTTGCAGCAAGGGGCGCGCCCGGCCCTGATCCTGATGGACATTCAGATGCCAGTCATGGACGGTCTGGAAGCGACTCGCCAGATTCGCGCCTGGGAAGCCAGTAACGGCTTTTCCCGCTTGCCGATTGCGGCCTTGACGGCCAACGCCTTTGCCGAGGACAGCCGAAAATGCCGCGAGGCTGGCATGGATGATTTTCTCGCCAAGCCAGTGAACCTGGCGGCGTTGAAGGCCTTGCTCTTGCGCTGTCTGGACGGCGCGACCGACTGAGCGGCGGGACTTAGCTCGCGCCAACGATTTGTACGTGCGGGAACGGGATTTCGATGCCCGCCGCGTCGAACGCCAGTTTGGCCCGCCGCAGGTATTCTCGGCGCACCGCCCACTGGGCGCCGGGGCTGACCTGGAAGCGGCAACGAATGACCACGGAGGAATCCGCCCAGGCATTGACGCCCGCCATTTCAAGCGGATTGAGGATGAGGGGGGCGAATTCGACATCCTTTTGCAATTCGCGTCCGACCTCCTGCATGCAGGCCATCACCCGGTCGAGGTTGGCGCCGTAGGCCACGCCCAGGTCGATGACCGCGTAGGCATGACCCAGGCACATATTGGTGACGACGGTAATCTGGCCGTTCGGAATGTAGTGCACATTGCCGTCGTAATCGCGCAGGCGCAGGTAACGCAGGGTCACCTCCTCCACGGCGCCGGTTTTGCCGCCAGCCTCAACCACGTCGCCGATACGGAGCTGGTTCTCCAGCAACAGGAAAAAACCGGTGAAGTAATCCTTGACCAGGCTTTGCGCACCAAAGCCGATGGCAATGCCGGCGACGCCTGCGGCACCGAGTAGCGGGGCGACCGAAATACCGACTTCGCCCAGAATGAGCAGCATGGCGAGCAGGGTGATGGCAACGTTGGCGGTGTAGCGCAGCACCCGCGACAGGGTGCGAACCCGTTGCACGCCTTCCAGCGATTCCTGGCGGCTGGCGATGGCTTCGCGCACCCGTGGCCAAAAGCCGGCGATGAGTTGCTGGGCCGCCGCGGCCAGCGCAATGATCAGGGCAATGCGCAAGGGGGTGGCGAACTGGGTGAGTGCCTCGTTGAAGCTGATGGGGCTGAAATCCATGGGGGGGCGATTCTCCAGTTTTGGTTTTAATTGAAATTAAAATTGGCTTGTTTTTAAAAGTATATTTGAAAACATGGAATTGGATTGTTTCACTGCTTGACGTCGCTGGCCAATTAAATTGGTTATCAATGTAATGCGTGCTCGCCACGCCCAGCCGCGCCCGGGTGAACAAGCCACCGGCTTGTTGGGGCGCAAAGGAGTCAGCCATGCTTTTGGCAACCGATCTCGATGGGACTTTTCTCGGCGGTTCCGCAGAACAACGTCAATATCTCTGCCAGCTGATTTCGGGCAGTCAGGACATCCAGCTGGTTTTTGTCACCGGGCGCGGGCTGGAAGCGGTGATGCCCTTGCTCTCCGATCCGGCGGTGCCGGTGCCGGATTACATCATTTGCGATGTGGGTGGCACGGTGGTGGAAGGCAACAGCCTGCAGCCGGTGCAGCCGCTGCAGGCCGACATCGATCGGCGCTGGCCCGGCGAGCATGTGGTGGCGGCAGCGATGCAGCGTTTTCCCTTGCTGGAGCGTCAGGAAGTGCCGCAACAGCGTCGCTGCTCGTATTTTTGCCATAGCGACGCGTTGACCGTGGAACTGGCCGAGGTGGCCGCGACCTTGCATTGCGAAGTGTTGTATTCCGCCAGCCGCTATCTGGACATCCTGCCGGCCGGGGTGAACAAGGGCAGCAGCCTGAGCGCACTGGTGGGCTGGCTGGGGGTGGATCGCGATCAGGTCCTGGTCGCCGGCGATACGCTCAACGATCTGTCGATGTACGAGGCCGGTTTCAAGGGCGTGTGTGTGGGTGATTCGGAGCCCGATCTGTTGTTGGCGACTCTGGCTTTGCCGCAGGTACTGCATGCGGTCGACCCCGGTGCGGGAGGGATTCTCGAGGCCATCGTGCACTTTGGTCTGATGGCGCAGGACTACGTTCATCCGGCGGCGGATGCACTGACGCCGGGGCACGCCGAGTTGGTCATGGTGTATCACCGTCTGCCCTACGAAGAGCAGCGGATCAAGGGAAAGGTGGTGCGCCGCCGCCCGAAATCGCCGAACGGGATCATCCCCACGCTGCTGTCCTTTTTTGCCGCCGGGCAGCGCGGCTCGTGGGTGGCCTGGAGTATTCACGACGAGTCCTCGGAGCCGCCGTTTGAAGTGCATACCTCGGTCGATGCCAAGGCCTACCCCGGCTTGCTGGCGGCTCGGGTGGCGCTGTCGACGGATGAGGTTGACGTGTTCTACAAGCGATTTTCCAAGGAGGCCTTCTGGCCGACGCTGCATACCTTCTGGGAGCGGGCCATTTTCCGCGAGGCGGACTGGCAGGTGTTTCTGGCGGTCAACCGCAAGTTTGCGGAAAGAACCGCAGCCGAAGCCGCCGAGGGCGCCACCGTCTGGCTCCACGATTACAACCTGTGGATGGTCCCGGCGGTCCTGCGCGATCTGCGGCCGGACTTGAAGATTGCCTTCTTCCATCACACCTATTTCCCCTCGGCGGATGCCTTCAATGTCTTGCCCTGGCGGCGGGAAATTGTCGGCAGCCTGTTGCAGTGCGATTACATCGGCTTTCACATTCCGCGCCAGGCCGAAAATTTTGTGGATGTGGCCAGCGGCGTCGCGTCGCTGCATGTGGTCGAACGCCGCGCCTGCGCACCGCGTTACCTCAGCTATGGCTGCGCGGTGGGTCTGGAAAGCATGACCACGCAGATCGAAGTCCATGGTCGCCGCATCGGGCTGGGGGCGCATCCGGTGGGGTTGGATCTGGGGCGCGTGCAGGCAGCGCTGGCGCACGTGAAAACGCCCGCAAGGCGGCAGGCGATCCGGGCCGAATTTGCCGGGAAAAAGCTGGTGCTGTCGGTGGAGCGCCTCGATTACACCAAAGGCACGCTGGAAAAAATCCGCGCTTTTGGCGAATTGCTGGCGCGCTCACCGGAACTCCATGGGCAGGTGTCCTTGGTCGTGGTTTGCGTGCCGGCGGCCAAGGAGATGACGGTCTACGACGAATTGCAGGCCCAAATCGAACAGGCGGTGGGACGGGTGAATGGCGAGTTCAATCAGGTGGGCTGGTCACCGATCCGCTTTTTCTTCCGGCCTTTGCCTTTCGAGGAAGTGGTGGCCTGGTATGCCGAGGCGGACGTGATGTGGATTACCCCGCTGCGTGACGGCCTGAATCTGGTGTGCAAGGAGTATGTGGCGACGCAAGGCGAGTCCGGCGGCGATGGCGTACTGGTGCTGTCCGAGTTTGCTGGCGCCGCTGCGGAGTTGCATGGGGCCGTACTGACCAATCCACATGACCCGGCGGATTTGCGCGAACGCCTGAGTCAGGCCATCGGGATGGATGCGGTGGAGCGCGATTCGCGTTTGCGCGGTTTGTACGAAATCGTCCGCCACAACGATATTGCCCGTTGGGGGCAGGAGTTTCTGGCGGGGGTGGCCGCGACGACCCGTCGGGGCGAATGAAGGCCGGGGGCGGCCAGGCCGCCCCGCGTTCGCTCAGGCCAGCGCCCGGGTGACGACTTCCAGCACATCGCGTGACAGGCCGGCATGATCGCGGACGCGCTCCAGTGCCGCGCGCGCATGGATCTGACGGCCACTATCAAACTTTTTCCAGCGATCGAAAGTGCGCGCCAGTCGCGAAGCCACCTGCGGGTTACGGTCGTGGAGTTCGATGATGCGATCGGCCATGAAGGCATAACCGCTGCCATCGGCCGCATTGAAGCGGGCCAGGTTGGCGCCGAAGGCGCGAATCAGGGCGTAGATCTTATTCGGGTTGCTGATATCGAAGGCCGGGTGGGCGGTGAGCGCCTTGACGGTGTTCAGGGTGTCTGGCCGACGGCTGGTCGATTGCGCTTGCAGCCATTTGTCCACGACCAGTGCTTCGTGCTGCCAGCGGGTGTAGAAATCGGCGAGCGCGGTGTCGCGTTCGGCGCAGTCGGTGGCATTGACGTTGGCCAGCGCAGCTAGGGCGGCGAACTGGTCGGTCATGTTGTCGGCGTCGCGGTACTGGGCGAAGGCCAGCTGGCGGGTGGCCGGTGTGTCGAGTTCCAGCAGGTAGGACAGACACAGGTTGCGCAGGGCGCGCTGTCCGGCCTGGGCGCTGCTGGGGGCATAGGGTTCGCGCACGGTCAACCCGGCATAAAGACCGGAAAACTCGCCTTCAAGTGCCTCGGCCAGATGGCGGCGCAGTGCGTTGCGGGCGGCATGCAGGGCATCGGGATCGACCACCGTCATCATTTCGGCCAGCGTCGCCTCGCCCGGCAGGGTCAGCGCTTCGGCGACAAAGGCGGCACCGCGTTGGGCTTGCGTTTGCAGGAGCCGGCGGGCGGCATCCACAAAACTGGCCGGCCAGACCGGGGCGCGGTGGGCGGCAATGTCGGCAGCGGCGTCGAGAATCAGGGTGGACGCCAGTCGCTGGCCGGCTTCCCAGGCGTTGAAGGCATCGGTCTCGTGCGCCAGCAGCACGGTGAGCTGTTCCGGCGTGTAGTCGAAATCGAGGATCACGGGGGCGGAAAAGTCGCGCAATAAGGAGGGAATGGGTTCCTC
>JAKLLI010000124.1 GCA_023150195.1 Azonexus sp. | reverse complement strand
GTGGGGACGCCGGTGGTCGCCATCTTTGGCCCCTCGGGCGACAAACAGTGGGGACCGTGGGGCGTGCCCAGCCGCGTGGTCACCAGCCGCCATACCTGCCGGCCGTGCGGGCTGGATGGCTGCGGCAGCGGCAAGGTCAGCGATTGCTTGACGGCAGTGACGGTCGACGAGGTTTTGGCGGCGGTTAACGCCTTGCTGGCTCCGTGAAGATCGCCATCGTTCGTCAGCGCTACAACCCCTACGGCGGGGCGGAGCGCTTTGTCGAGCGCGCACTGGGGGCGCTGGCCGGCGAGGGCGCCGAGGTGACGCTGTTTACCCGGAGCTGGGACGGCGCGCCGCGCGAAGGCTTTCGCCAGATCACCTGCGATCCGCCGTATTCCCGCGTCTGGGGGGGGCGTGCCGCGCGGGATCGCAGCTTTGCCGCCGCAGCGGCACAGGAAATGGCGCAGGGCGCTTACGACATCGTGCAGTCGCACGAGCGGATTCCCGGCAGCATGATCTTTCGCGCCGGCGACGGCGTGCATGCGGCGTGGTTGCAGCATCGGGCGCGGGTACTCGGGCCGCTGGGCCGCTTGGGGCAGCAGTTGTCCGGGTTTCATCGCTATGTGCTGGCGGCGGAACAGGCCATGTTCGGCCATCCGGCGCTCAAGGCGGTGATCTGCAATTCGCAGATGGTGGCCGATGAGATTTCGACCTTTTATGGTGTCGACCGCAGCAAGCTCAAGGTGATTTACAACGGGGTGGATACCGCCGTGTTTCATCCGGGATTGCGTGAGGAACATCGTGCCACGGTGCGTCTGCAGGCCGGCATTCCCGAGGATCTGCCCCTGCTGCTGTACGTGGGCAGCGGTTTCGAGCGCAAAGGGGTGCCGCAATTGCTGGCCGCGTTTGCCCGCATGCAGCGCAAGGAGGTGCGCCTGGCCATCGTTGGCGCGGATCGCCGTCTGAAAGCGATGCGCGCATTGGCGGAAAAACTGGGTCTGGGCCAGCGGGTCATCTTTACGGGGCCACTCAAGGATGTGCGCCCGTGGTACGGCGCGGCGGATGGTTTTGTGCTGCCCACGCTCTACGACCCCTGCCCGAATGCCGCGCTGGAGGCACTGGCCTGTGGCTTGCCGATGGTGACGTCGATTGCCTGTGGGGCCAAGGAGTGGGTGCGTCCCGGCGTCAATGGCGAAGTCGTCGATCCGCTCGATGGCGATGCCCTGAGCGCTGCGCTGGACCGCTTGTGTGTGCTGGCCGGGCGTGCGGATGCGCAGCTCGCCGCCCGCGAGGTGGCGCTGCCGCTCACGCTGGACAGCATGGCGGGCCGCCTGCTGGGTCTGTACCGGGAACTGGCCCAGGCCTGAGCCGGGGCTGGCGGGGTGCACTGTATAATCGCGCGCTTACTTGATGGATTTAAATGAAAAGCGATACCACCAGCCGTCAAATTTACGCACGTTTGCTGCGTTATCTGCGCCCCTACAAACTGGCGATTGCCTTGTCCTTGCTGGCAACGGCCATTCTGGCAGCCACCGAGCCCATGTTTCCGGCCATGCTCAAGCCGGTGCTCGACAAGGGCTTTGTCCCGGAAGGCGGCATGGAGCATCCCATCCTGATTCCCTTGGGCATCGTCGGGATTTTCATTCTCCGGGGTATTTTCAACTTTCTCTCGTCCTACGGTTTTTCCTGGATATCGAACCGGGTGATTGCCGATATCCGGGCCGAGATGTACGCCAAGATGGTGCGTCTGCCGCTGGGGTATTTTCAGGCCAATTCTTCCAATATCCCGCTGACCAAGATCGCGTATGACGTGAACGGCGTGGCCTCGGCGGCGACCAGCGTGGTCGTGACTGTCCTCAAGGATGGCCTTGCCGTGATCGGCCTGTTTGCCTGGCTGATCTGGCTGAACTGGAAGCTGACCCTGATTTGCGTGGCGCTGATTCCGGCGATTGCCGTGGTGATGCGCGCCTTTTCCGGCCGTTTGCGCAAGGCCAGCCGTAACGCCCAGATCAGTATTTCCAACATGGTGCAGGTGCTGCAGGAAACGGCCAATTGCAACCGTGTGATCAAGGTGTTCGGGGGTGAAACCCAGGAATCCGCCCGCTTCTTCACCATCAACGACGAGGTCCGGCGGCAGAACATGCGCCAGGCCGTGGCCGCGGCGGCAACAACGCCCATCGTGCATGTGCTGGCTTCGGTGGCGGTGGCGGTGGTGATTTACGTGGCCATCATGCAGTCGGCTTCCGGGGATTCCACGGTGGGCAGTTTCGTGTCCTTCATTACGGCCATGTTGATGTTGCTTTCCCCCCTGCGCCATCTGGCCGATGTGAATGCGCCCCTGCAGCGTGGACTGGCGGCAGCAGAAAGCGTGTTCCAGCTGCTCGACGAGGCCGACGAAACCGACCAGGGGCAAGCGGTGTTGACGAACGTGCGCGGCGATCTGGAATTCCGCGATGTCTGTTTCCGCTACCCGAGCGCGGAGCGGCCGGTGTTGCAGAACGTGTCACTGGCGGTGCCTGCGGGTAAAACCGTGGCGCTGGTCGGCCAGTCCGGTGGTGGCAAATCGACACTGGCGGCCTTGGTGGCGCGTTTCTATAACCCGGATACCGGGGCGGTGTTGCTCGATGGTCACGACTTGCAGGCGCTGACCATGCACGATCTGCGGCGCCATATTGCGTATGTGAGCCAGGATGTCCTGCTCTTCAACGACACCGTGGCGGCCAATATTGCCTATGGCGACATGACCGGTGCGCCGATGGAGGCCATTGAAGCGGCGGCGCGTGCAGCCAATGCGCTGGATTTCATCCGGGCCTTGCCCGATGGGTTTGACACGGTGATCGGCGAAAACGGCAACCGCTTGTCCGGCGGCCAGCGCCAGCGACTGGCAATTGCCCGCGCCATTCTCAAGAACGCGCCGATTCTGGTGCTGGACGAGGCGACCTCGGCGCTGGACAACGAATCCGAGCGCGTCGTTCAGGAGGCGCTTGAGCGTCTGATGGCCGGACGGACGACGCTGGTCATTGCGCATCGCCTGTCGACCGTGGAAAACGCGGACCTCATCGTGGTACTCGCCAACGGCAAGATCGTCGAATCCGGTCATCACGCCGAACTGCTGGGTCGCAACGCGGCCTATGCCCAGCTCTATCGACTGCAATTCTCGGAGGCAGCATGAAAATCGTCCATACCGAAGCCTCCTGTGGCTGGGGCGGCCAGGAAATCCGTATTCTGGAGGAGTCCCGCGGCATGATCGACCGGGGGCATGAGGTCACCCTGATCTGCCCGCCGGAATCCCGCATTTTTGAAGAAGCTCCGCGTCGCGGTGTGCCGGTGGTGGCGCTGCCGATCGGCAAGAAGCGCCTCAAAGGCGCGATGGCCTTGCGCCGCTGGTTGCAGGCGCATCCGGTCGACGTCCTCAATACCCACAGTTCGACCGACACCTGGCTGTCCGCGATTGCCTGCCGCACCTTGAGTGATGCGCCGCCGCTGGTGCGCACCCGGCATATTTCTGCCGCCATTCCCAATAACGTGACGACGCGCTGGCTCTATACCCGCGCTACCCGCCATATCGTGACTACCGGGGAATCGCTGCGTCAGCAATTGATTCGCGATAACGGCTATCCGGCGGCGCAGATTACCTCAGTGCCCACCGGCATCGACCCCCAACGTTTCCAGCCCGGCGACAAGGCGGCGGTGCGCGCCGAACTCGGTCTTGCGGTCGACGCCCAAATTCTCGGTATTGTTGCCACCCTGCGCAGCTGGAAGGGGCATCTCTTTCTGCTGGAAGCGTTTGCGGCACTGAATGCACCGACGTGGCAACTGGTGATCGTGGGTGAAGGTCCGATGCGCCAGCCGATTGAAGACAAGATCGAGGCACTGGGCCTGCGCGGCCGCGTGACACTGGTCGGTCAGCAGGACAAGCCGGAGCAATGGATGCGGGCGCTGGATATCTTCTGTCTGCCGTCTTATGCCAACGAAGGTGTGCCACAGGCCATTTTGCAGGCCATGCTCTCGCAACTGCCCCTTGCTGCGGCGTTGGGCAAGTTGATGGCCGAACCCGAGTTGGCGGCAAGGCTCGCGGTTCAGGCACGTCAGGACGCGCTGGCGCGCTTCTCGCGCGAGTCGATGCTCGACAAGATGGAAGCCATCTTCCGTCAGGTCTGCACATCGTCTGCCCAAGGCTGACCGTGGTCCAGGCTGTTTTGCCCGAGCGCGATGCGGTGCGCGAAATTCTGGTGATCCATGTCACCCGGATTGGCGACACCCTGCTGTCGACACCGACCCTGCGGGCGATTGCCGAATATTTCCCCAATGCGCGCTTGACCGTACTCGGCCATGCCACGCGGGTGGACATCCTGCGCAACCTGCCTTTCATTCATCAGGTGGGTGGCATCAGCAAGAAAACGGCCGGCTTGCGCGGCTGGCTGCCGGGCAAGCCCTACGATCTGGCGTTTGTCTTTGGTCACGACCTGCCGCTGATCCGCTACGCCCGGCGGGTGGCGCGGCGGGTAGTCGGGCAGGCGCAGGACAATCCGGCGTGGGAGCGCGGGCTCTTCCATGTGGCGGCCCGCCTGCCGTTTCAGTCCCGTCATGCGGTGAAGCTTCAGTATGGCTTGATCGAAGGCCTTGGCATTCCACTGGGGGATTGCCGGCTGGCTTACCGGGTTACGCCGGATGAGTCTGCGTGGGCCGCCGCCGAGTTGCAGCGCCGGGGGGTGAAGGGGCGCTTCCCGCTGCTTGGTCTGCAGATCGCCAGTTTTCCCACCAAAGGCTATCGCGACTGGCCGATGGAAAATTTCGCCGAGCTTGCCGAGCGGGTCGCGGCAGCCTATCCCGACGCCCATTTCCTGATTTTTGGCGGCGACCTGGAACGCCCGCGCACCGAGGCGCTTGCCGCCCGTTTGGGCACCCGGGCCACGCATCTGGCCGGTTCGCTCAGCTTGCGGGAAACCGCCGCCATGATGCAGCAACTGGATTACTACGTGGGCGTCGACACCGGGCCGACCCACATCATGGGGGCCTTGCAGAAGCCGATGATGGCTTTCTACCATCCCTCGTCACCCAGCCCCAATCTGGCACCGCTGGATCATCCCGCGCTGACCGTGATCGATCATCCGCTGGCCGGGCAGGTGGGGCCGGAAGCGCCCATGGCCGGCATCAGCGTCGACAGCGTCTGGGCCCAGCTGGCGCCGGCACTGGCCAGGCTGCGGGCAGCCTGAGATGCGTTTTCTCTTTGTCCTGACCAACTTGCGGGGCGGCGGCGCCGAAAAGGCCGTCCTCAAAGTGGCACAGGGACTGGTGGCGCGCCAGCATCAGGTCGCGCTCTACCTGTTCGAATCGCGCTGCGACTACGAGATTCCCGAGGGGGTCGAGGTCGTGCTCGCCGCGCCGGGGAAGGCGTCGGTTTCCAAGGGCTGGCTGGCCAAGCGCTTGCTGGCCTTCCGGCTGGCGCGCCATGTAGCCCGCGTGCGCCCCGATCTGGTGGTATCCACGCTGCCGTTTGCTGATGAAGTGGCGATGCTGGCCGGTTTGCCGGCGCACTGGTGCCGGATTGCCAATACCTTGTCAGCCGAAATCGAGAGCCTGGCGGCCCGCAGTCCGGCCAAGGCCGCCCGGCGTGCGGCACGCTACCGGGAAATCTACGGTCAACGCCCGCTGATCGCCGTTTCCGAAGGGGTGGCCGCGGACATGCGTGAAGCGCTGGGGGTGAGCACCCGGATTGCGCAGATTCCCAATCCGTTCGATGCGCAGGCCATCGCGGCGGCGGCCGCCTTGCCGGTCGCGGGTTTGCCTGAGGGGCCGTATGTGCTGCATATCGGCCGTTTTTCCGCGCAAAAGCGCCACGATGTCCTGCTCGATGCCTGGCAGCGCCTGGACTTTCCTCACCCACTGGTGCTGCTGACGCATCCTGATCCCGCGCTGACGCAGATGATTGCTGCGCGGGGCTTGCAGGCGCGTGTCCGGGTGGCGGGTTTTCAGCAGAATCCTTATCCGTGGATGGCGGGGGCCGCGCTGGTGGTGCTGTCGTCCGATCGGGAAGGCTTGCCCAATGTCTTGATCGAAGCGCTGCTGTGCGGTACGCCGGTGGTGTCGACGGATTGTCCGTCTGGCCCGGCAGAAATTCTGGGCCGCGATTTTCCGGGGGCACTGGTGCCCTGCGGCGATCCCGAGGCTCTGGCCGGCGCGATGGCACGCAGTCTGGCCGCGCCGCCCGCGGTGGCCACCGTGGATTTGTCCCGCTATGCCGAGGCGGCTGTGATTGACGCCTACGAGGCCCTGGCGGCGGAAAAGGGAGCACGCTGATGTGTGGCATTCTTGGCATGGTGGGTACGCCCTGGCTGGACGCCGCCCCGGCGGCACTGTCGACCTTGCGCAGCCGGGGGCCGGATGAGCAGACCACCCTGAGACTGGGCGAGGCCGTGCTGTGCCATACCCGGCTGGCGGTCACCGATCTGGTCGGCGGCCATCAGCCGATGCGCACGGTCGACGGTCGTTACACCATCATTTTCAACGGCGAAATCTACAATGCGCCGGCCTTGCGCAGGGAACTCGAAGCGGCGGGCGAGGTGTTCCAGACCGATCACTCGGATACCGAAATGCTGCTGCTCGGCTATCGCGTCTGGGGTGAGGCCATGCTGCCGCGACTGGACGGGATGTTCGCCTTTGCCGTCTGGGATGCGCATACCCGCCAACTGTTTGCCGCGCGCGACCGGGTCGGGATCAAGCCCTTCCTGTACGCGGCGCAAGCGGGTGGGCTGGTGTTTGCCTCGACGATGGCGCCTTTCCTCGCGCTGCCCGATTTTCCTCGTCAGATCGACCCCGAGGCTTTGCGTGACTATCTGGCTTTCCAGACGGTGCTGGCGCCGCAGACCTTCCTGCGCGAGGTACGCCAGTTGCCCCCGGCACACCTCCTGCGCTTCGATGCGGCCAGCAGCCAGCTTTCGATATCGGCCTGGTGGCGGGTGCCGCGCGCACCGGCTCAGGGCGATGCGCCGGACACGCTGATCGCCGGGGCCGATGCCGCCATCCGCGAAAGCGTGAACCGGCAACTGATGGCCGATGTGCCGCTGGGTGCCTTTCTCTCCGGCGGGATCGATTCCAGCCTGATGGTGAAATACCTGAGCGAACAGAGCCATGGCCCGGTGCGCACCTTCAGCATGCGTTTCAGCGACGACCAGTTCGATGAAAGCCGCCATGCCCGCGCGGTGGCGGCCCTCTATGGCTGCGAACATCACGAATTTTCCGCGCCGGACGTGACCGGCGAGGTGTTTGCGGCGGCCATCGGCGATCTGGATCAGCCCCTGGCCGACCCCGCCTATGTGATGACGCATGCGCTTTCCCGGCTGACCCGTGAACACGTGACCGTGGCCATCAGTGGCGATGGCGGCGACGAACTGTTCGGCGGCTATCCCCGTTTTCTCAAAACGGCCGGGCAATTCCCGGCCAAATGGTGGCAGGCGCCGGCACGCCGTTTGATCGATGTCGGGCTGCTGCCCGAGGCGATGCTGCGGCGCACGCTCAGTGGCGTCGAGATGCTGCACTACCAGCGCGTCGAACTGGGTCCCTGGCCGGGGCGCAAGGACATCCGCCGCCTGCTGGCGCCGGGGCTGGTTGCTCAGGCGCAGCCGGAAAAGACGCTTGCGCTGTGGCGCGAACTGCTCGCCGAACAGGGGCCGGACATCAACAGCGACGCCCTGATGCGCGCCGATTTGTGGACCTACCTCTCGGAAAACTGTCTGGGCAAAACCGACCGCGCCAGCATGGCGCATGGCCTGGAGGTGCGCGTGCCGCTCCTCGGCCAGCCGGTGATCGATTTCGCGCTGCGCCAGCCGGCGGCGGTCCACCTCAACGGGGGGCTGAAATCGATTTTGACCGGACTGGCGAAACAGACCTTGCCGGAGACCGTGTGGAACCGGGAAAAACATGGCTTTTCCGTTCCGTTGCATCGCTATTTCAACGGCGAATGGCAGGCCGTGGCGGACGATGTGTTTGCGCGCTGCGCCAGCATTGCGCCCTTCCTGGAGGCGGATGCCGTGCGCAGGCTCTGGGCGGAGGGCAAAGCCGGTCGCGCCTCGCGGCGGCTGGTGTATACCCTGCTGGTGCTGCTGCTCTGGCTGGATGGCCGAGGGGTGGTCGCGTGAGCGCTTTGCCATTCGATCGCTGCGTGCAGATCAATCTGCAGCCTTCGCTGGGCGGCGGCGAGATTTATACCGCAGCGGTCGGGCGGGCGATGGCCACCATCGGTTTGCCAACGGACATCATTGTCCATCCGGCGGCGAACTTCTGGCCGCGTCTGGCCTGTGGCGGGGCGCGCGTGCTGCCGATGGCGCGTCCGGACGATCTGGCCACCCTGATGCCGACAGGCCAGCGGATCCTGGTGATCGCGCATGCCGGGGTGGATGCCACGGCGATGCAGTGGCTCCGCCGCCAGGGCCACAAGGTTGCGGCGTTTGCGCACATGCCGTTTCATGAGCGCTCACCCGCCTTGATCCAGCAGGCGGATGTGGTGTGCGCGGTGTCGGGCTACGTGCTGAAGACCTTGCGCGACAAGGGCGTGGTCAACGTCTTTCCGGCGCCATTTTTCGGTGTGGCCGATTTGCAGCGCAATCCCGGGTCGACCGGGGAAATCCGTCTGGGCAACGAATTTGACTGGGATCTGCGCAAAGTCAGGGATCGCGTGCTGTCCTGGGGATATCCCCTCTGGTCCGGCCTGCGGGCAAAGCCCGCCTATGTGCGCAAGGCCGGTATCACGCTGGGGCTGGTGTCGCGGATTACGACCATCAAGCAGTTTCCCGAACTGTTCCGCTGTCTGACCCCGGTGCTGCGGGATTATCCGCAGATTCACATCGCGGTTTTCGGGCAGGGCGGCTACAAGTCGGTGCGCGATTTGAAGCGCGCGCTGGCACCGCTGGGGGACCGGGCATCGTACTGGGGGCATCAACGCGATGTGCTGGCCGTGTATCGCGGCATCGACTGGCTGCTTTCCGGGCTGCCTGAAAAGGAAGCCCTGGGGTTGAACATCATCGAGGCGCAGACGGTGGGGGTGCCGGTGCTGGCGGTCGACGCGCCGCCTTTCTCGGAAACCGTGATGGATGGCGTCACCGGCTTGCGTTATGCCGATCCCCGCCACGATGGCGCGGCAGGGTTTCGCGCGGCCATTGAACGGATCGTGGCCGGCGATTTCCATCGGGACGAGGCGGCGGCCACCCAACATCTGGCGCAGTTTTCGGAAGCGGCCTTTGCCGACCGTTTCCGGGCGCTGATAGCGTCATTCTGATCGGGAGATTTTTTGATGCGCTTCCTGAGCACGTTGCGGTTTTGTCTGGCGGAAAGGCTGCGTGGCGGCAACCGCGTTTCCGCTGGGGCCTATCTCAAGGGCGTGGAGCGCATCCAGTTGGGCCGGCGCTGCAAGATTCATAGCGGTGCTTCGCTCGATGCGACCCGGGCGGGCGGCATCCGCCTGGGCGACGGCATCGTGGTGGTCGGACGCCTCATGCGACGTCAACTTCAGGACTTGATACATGCAAGCTAAGGCGCAGGCTTATTCTCCGGAAATCGATGGTCTTAGGGCGATCGCCGTCCTCTCGGTGGTGCTGTTCCACGCCGGGGTGCCCGGATTCTCCTCGGGCTATCTGGGCGTGGATATTTTTTTCGTCATTTCCGGCTTTCTGATCACCCGACTGCTGGTCGATGAAGTCCATTTGAGCGCCACCATCGATTTCCGCGGGTTTTACGCTCGCCGCATTCGCCGCTTGCTGCCGTCGATGGCCCTGATGCTGGTGGTGACCTTGATCGCCGCCGTGCTCATCCTCTTCCCCGGTGAACTGCCGCGTTTGGCCAAATCCGCCACGGCGGTGGTGTTGATGGTGTCCAACCTGCATTTCATGAAGTATGCCGGCGGCTATTTCGCGCCAGCCGTCGATGTCATGCCGCTGTTGCATACCTGGTCGCTGTCGGTCGAAGAGCAGTTTTATCTGTTCTGGCCCTTGCTGGTGTTGCTGACCTTCCGCGGCGCCCGCCGTTTGGGTCTCAACCCTCGCCTTAGCCTGTTGACGGTATTCGCCATCCTGTCGCTGGCCTCCCTCTGGTTCTGGCAACGCCATTAC
>JAKLLI010000123.1 GCA_023150195.1 Azonexus sp. | reverse complement strand
CTTGCAGGATTTTCTGCAAGAGGCTCATGACTTGTTGTCCGATGTTGATAACAAGCTGGTCGAACTGGAAAAAATGCCCGACGACCGTGGGCTGCTGAACGATATTTTTCGCGGCTTTCACACGGTCAAGGGCGGCGCAGGCTTTTTGAATGCCAGCGAACTGGTCACCTTGTGCCATTTGACCGAAAACCTCTTTGACAAGCTGCGTAACGGCGAACTGGAACTGACTTCCGAACTGATGGATGTGATCATGGCTGCCACGCAAGGCGTGCGCGAAATGTTCGGCGAGTTGGGACAGATGGTTCAGCCGCAACCGGCGGATACCGGCGTGATTGCCGCCCTGCAAGGGGCCCTGCGAGGGGAGTTGCCGACGCCTGTAGCGCAGCAGCCCGCCAAGCCGGCGCCAGCAGCACCCGTTGCACCGGCCGCTTCAGCGCCGACGGCGACTGCATCGTCTGCCGAGCCCGATTGGGAGGTTTTTCACGCGGCGGTGAATGGTCAGGAAGTCGCCGTGCCCAAGGTGGAAGTGATTGCGCGTCATGAGGTCGCCGATCTGCCTGAGGCAACACCGGCGCCAATGGCGGTTGCCGCTGCGCCTGCGCCAGCCTCCGCTGCCGCACCTTCCCCCTTTGGTCGGCGTGCGGTGGATCGTCCTGGCGGTCAACCGACCTCTTCGAGGAGAACGGAAGAGCGGGGCCGCGAAAATACCATTCGTGTCGATACCTCTCGCCTGGATCAGGTATTGAATTTGTCCGGCGAAATTGGCCTGACCAAAAATCGCCTGACCAGCCTGCGTGCCGACATTCTTGCCGGCAAGAGCGATTCGGAAACCTTGCATGCCCTGGATCAGGCAGTAAGTCAGCTCGATCTGCTGGTGTCCGATTTGCAGAATTCGGTCATGAAGACGCGGATGCAGCCCATCGGTCGCCTGTTCCAGAAATATCCGCGTATTGCTCGCGATCTGGCTCGGCAATTAGGCAAAGATGTTGAGCTGGTCTTGGCCGGCGAGGAAACCGAAGTCGATAAAACCATGATCGAGGACTTGGCGGATCCCTTGATTCACTTGATCCGTAACGCGGTCGATCATGGTGTCGAAATGCCGGATGAGCGCGCAGCAGCAGGTAAGCCGGCGAAGAGCCTCGTGCGTCTGGAAGCCCGCCAGGAGGGGGATCATATCGTCCTTATCATTGCGGACGATGGTAAGGGGATGAGTGCAGAGCGGATTCGGGCCAAGGCGGTCGATAAGGGCCTAATTTCGGAAGAAGAGGCCAACACCCTGGATGAGCGGCAGAGCCTGAACCTGATTTTCCTGCCTGGCTTCTCGACCAAAACCCAGATTTCCGATGTCTCTGGCCGTGGTGTGGGCATGGATGTGGTGAAAACCAATATCCAGAAGCTCAACGGCTCGGTTGAAATTCGTTCCGAGCAGGGCAAAGGCTCCGTTTTCATCATTTCCCTGCCGTTGACCCTGGCTATTTTGCCGGTCTTGCTGGTCCTGTTGGGAGATCAGCCTTTTGCGCTCCCGTTGTCGCTGGTGCGAGAGATTCTCCCGATCGACCAGCAGCGGATTCAGGAAGTGGGTGGCCGGGAAACCTTGGTGGTTCGTGGCGAAGTGCTGCCTGTCATTTCCCTGGCGCGTTTGCTTGGCTGGCCGCTGGAACGCCCGCCGGAGTACGGTGTGTTCATGCAGACGGCAGAGCGCAGTTTCATCCTCGGGGTGGATAGTTTTGCCGGGCGTGACGACGCCGTGATCAAATCGCTTGAAGACTTCCGGCCCAAGGGCGTTGCAGGGGTCACGACACTTTCCAATGGTCAGATTGTGCTGATTCTGGATATGAAGGAGTTGCTCGCAGATTTGGGGCAGCATCCGGATGTCGGCATGGCAATTCGGAATTTTGAATTCGCCTGACATCGAAATCCGCTTCAAGGTCAACGAGTTAAGAGGGGGCTTGCCCCCTCTTTTCTTTTTTGATGTTTACCTATGTGTCATTGGGTTGCGCGGTCAACCTCATCAATAGTCTAAAAAAAGCGTGCTACCTATATAATTTTCTTGGTTTTTTTCTATAATAGCCACAACGATACCTAGGTAAGTTCATGGCTGAAGAAAGCGACCTCGAGAAAACGGAAGAGCCTACCGGCAGACGCCTCGAGCAGGCGCGCGAGAAAGGCCAGGTTCCTCATTCGCGGGAACTGGGGACTTTTCTCGTTTTGATCGTTTCCGCCTCGACCCTTTGGATGATGGGCGGCTGGTTCATGGAGCGCTCTCTCGACATCACGCGCCGTGCCTTCACTGTTGAGTCCCAGTACATGCATGAGCCGGCGTTGATGTTGCCACGCCTAGGTGAGTTGTCGTGGGATGCGCTGGTGGTGATGTCGCCCTTGTTCGGGCTTTTGATGGTGGCGGCCATCCTGCCGCCCTTTTTGTTGAATGCCTGGGTGTTTTCCCCGACTGCGCTGGTTCCAGATTTTAATCGGTTGAATCCTTTGAGCGGATTGGGCCGCATGTTTTCCTGGAATAGCCTGATGGAGCTGGGCAAGGCTGTTCTCAAGGCTTCTCTGGTCGGTGGCGTTGCCGTGTTTTTGATTTGGGGTGCGCGTGACGAGATTTTTGGGTTGCTTGGCGAACCCGTTGAGACTGGTATGGCGCACGCAGGGCGCATGGTGGCATTTTCGTTTCTGATGCTGGTGATGACCTTGGCGTTGGTGGTGGCGGCCGATGTGCCGTTTCAGTTGTGGCAGTACCACAACAAGCTGAAGATGACCAAGGAAGAGGTCAAGCAGGAAATGAAGGAAATGATGGGCGATCCGCATGTGAAGGGGCGGATTCGCAGTCTGCAGGCTCAGGCCGCGAGAAAACGCATGAAGCAGGCAGTGCCGCAGGCGGATGTGATTGTGAATAACCCCACGCATTACTCGGACGCGCTGGCTTACAAGGCGGGAATGCAGGCGCCCAAGGTGCTGGCCAAGGGGGTTGGCGAAATCGCCCTCAAGATTCGCGAAATCGGTGCGGCGCATGCGGTTCCAACCCTGGAGGCGCCACCGCTGGCGCGGGCGCTCTACAAGCATGCAGATCTTGAGAAGGAGATCCCTTCCGGCTTGTACAACGCCGTAGCTGAAGTCTTGGCTTATATCTATCAATTGGCGCAATGGCGGCAGTTAGGGGGCGCCTATCCGGTGCCGCCGCGCAACTTGCCGGTGCCGCCTGAACTTGTGCCGGAGGCTGTCTGATGGCGGCCGGATCCCTCCAGTTCAACCAGTTGTTCGGGCGCATGAGCCTGTCGCAGATGGCTGCGCCGGTCTTTATCCTGATGATTCTGGCGATGATGGTGTTGCCGTTGCCGGCCTTCATCCTGGATGTGCTGTTTACTTTCAATATCGCGATCTCGATTCTGGTCTTGCTGGTCGCGGTCAACACGCAAAAAACCCTGGATTTCTCGGTCTTCCCCACGGTGTTGCTGGTGACCACGCTTTTGCGCCTGTCGCTGAATGTGGCGTCGACGCGCATCGTCATGCTGGACGGCCATAATGGGCCGGATGCAGCGGGCAAGGTGATCGAGGCCTTTGGGCATTTTCTGGTGGGCGGCAATTTTGCCGTCGGGATCATCGTTTTCCTGATTCTGGTGGTAATCAATTTCGCGGTGATTACCAAAGGTGCTGGGCGCGTAGCCGAGGTTTCTGCACGGTTTACGCTGGATGCCATGCCCGGCAAGCAGATGGCGATCGACGCCGATCTCAATGCCGGCTTGATTGGCGAGGAAGAAGCCAAGCGTCGGCGTAGCGAGGTGGCGCGCGAATCCGAGTTTTTTGGCTCGATGGATGGTGCCTCCAAATTTGTTCGCGGCGATGCCATCGCCGGCATCATCATCATGTTGCTCAACGTGGTCGGGGGGTTGATTGTCGGGATTGCCCAGCACAACATGGAGATTGGGCAGGCGGCCAAGGTATATACGTTGCTGACGATCGGTGATGGCCTGGTTGCGCAAATTCCGGGGCTGATCATTTCCATTGCCGCGGGTATGGTGGTGACCCGGGTGTCGGATGAGAAGGACATTGGTCAGCAATTCCTGTTGCAGCTGTTCAATGGTCCCAAGGCGATGGCGATTACCGGGGGGATCATGGGGCTGCTCGGTCTGATTCCAGGGATGCCCAATCTGGTGTTTCTGATGCTGGCGTCGACCTTGGGCTGGATGGCCTATCGCATGGCCGAGCGCCAGCGCAAGGTGGTGGAAACCCCGGTCAAGGTGGCGCCGCCACCGGCGCCGGAAGTGGTCGAAGCCAGTTGGAGTGATGTGGCGCCTTTGGATGTGCTGGGGCTGGAAGTGGGCTATCGCCTGATTCCCTTGGTCGACAAGTCACAGGATGGCGAATTGCTGCGCCGGATTCGCGGCATCCGCAAAAAATTCGCGCAGGAAGTGGGCTTTCTGGTTTCTCCGGTCCACATACGCGACAACCTGGAATTGAAGCCGAATGCCTACCGGATTCTCCTCAAAGGGGTGGAAATTGGCTTGGGCGAGGCGTTTGCCGGACAGTTTTTGGCCATCAATCCCGGACGTGTGGCGGGCACCTTGAATGGGGTGGCGACGACGGATCCGGCCTTCGGCTTGCCAGCGACCTGGATCGATAGCGGGCAGCGGGATCAGGCCCAGGCCTATGGATACACCGTGGTCGATGCCTCCACCGTTGTTGCGACGCATTTGAACCATCTGATCTTGACTCACGCCGGTGAATTGCTCGGCCGTCAGGAAGTGCAACAGTTGCTGGATCATCTGGGCAAGGAGATGCCCAAGCTGGTCGAGGATTTGGTCCCCAAATTGTTGCCGCTCGGTACCTTGCAAAAGGTATTGCAGAGTCTGCTGGAAGAAGGGGTGCATATCCGCGATATGCGCACCATCATCGAAACCGTCGCCGATCACGCACCCCGCACGCAGCACGCCGACGAATTGGCGACGCAAGTCCGGACGGCCTTGGGACGTGCCATTGTTCAGCAGCTCTTCCCAGGGAACGGCGAGATGCAGGTGATGTCGCTGGATCCCAACTTGGAGCGTTTGCTAGTCCAAGCCGTTGCCGGTGGTGCCGGCAATACCAGTTTCGAGCCGGGTCTTGCCGATACGCTGGTGCGCGAAACCGCCGCGGCCGCCAGCCGCCAGGAAAGCCTGGGGCTGCCTGCGGTGTTGCTGGTGCCCGCCAATCTCAGACTTTTGCTGTCGCGCTTCCTGCGCCGCAGCGTTTCCCAGTTAAAGGTGCTGTCGCATAGCGAAGTGCCTGAAAGCCGAATCATCAAGGTGACTTCGATCATCGGAGGCAAGACATGAACGTCAAGAAATTTATCGCAGCGAACTCCAGAGATGCCCTGAGGAAGGTCAAGGAGACCTTGGGTAACGAAGCCATCATTCTCTCCAATCGGGGCGTGCCCGGTGGCGTCGAAATCATGGCCGTGGCGCAGCGGGATATGGCGATGATCGTGCCGACCTCTTCGCCTGCACCTGCACCAGCGCAGCAGGTTGCGCAAGTTGCAGATCAGGGCGAAGACTATCGTGTCTTGTTGAGTTCGGCCCGAGCTCGGGTGGCCCAGCAAACGCCAACCCCGTTCAGCAAAGCGAATGGACCGGCCCAGCCAGCGGCACGACCTGCAGCGATGTCGCCGACGCCAAGCCGGCCGGCCGTCAATGCGGGCATTCCGCGGACAGGTGCCCTGCGTCAGCCTGAAATGATTCGCCCAGCGAGCGCCCCTGCGCAGCCGGCACCCGAGCCACGGCCAAAGCCCTTTGCCCAGCCGGCCTCCTTGCCACGGACCGAAGCTGAAGTGGTGCCACAAGCGGTGATGGAAGAGATTCGTTCTCTACGCAAAATTGTCGAACAGCATCTCGCGGGATTCGCCTGGGGCGAGTCCGTTCGCGCGGAACCCGTCAAGACCGAGGTATTGCGGCAGATGCTGGACGCTGGTTTTTCGCCGCAACTGGCCCGTGATCTGTTGACGGATTTTCCGCCGGAAATGGATGCTGTTCAGGGGATGGCCTGGGTCAAGGGCGTTGCCGATCGCTCCTTGCTGACGGTGGGGATTGAGAACGATATAGTCGATCGTGGCGGGGTCTACGCCTTGGTCGG
>JAKLLI010000122.1 GCA_023150195.1 Azonexus sp. | reverse complement strand
ACCGCATCGGCAGCATGGATGAAGTCGATGGCACCTCGGGCGTGGCGCACGTCCTCGAACACATGATGTTCAAAGGCACGCCTAACGTCGGCCCGGGCGAATTCAACAAGCGCGTGGCCGCTGCCGGTGGTCGTGACAACGCCTTCACCAGCCGCGATTACACCGCTTATTTCCAGCAGATTCCCAAGGAAAAGCTGGGCGAGATGATGACGCTGGAAGCCGATCGCATGCGTCATCTGAACGTGGATCCCAAGGAGTTCGAGCAGGAAATCCGCGTCGTGATGGAAGAGCGCCGCATGCGCACCGATGACAACCCGCAGGCCAAGCTGTTCGAGCAAATGAACGCGGTGGCCTTTCAGGCACACCCCTACCGCCGCCCCATCATCGGCTGGATGAGCGATCTGGAAAACATGACAGCGGCCGACGCCCGCGCCTGGTACGACACCTGGTACATGCCGGGCAACGCCTACGTCGTCATTTCCGGCGATGTCGATCACGAAGCCGTTTTCGCGCAAGCCGAGGCCATTTACGGCAAGGTCGAAACCCGCCCCCTGCCCAAGCGCAAAACCCAGATCGAACCAGCGCAGGAAGGCACCCGCCGGATCACGGTCAAGGCCCCCGCCGAACTGCCCATGTTGGTGATGGGCTACAAGGCGCCCATCGTGCGCAACCCGGCGACCGACACCGATCCCTATACGCTGGAAATCCTCTCCGCCATTCTCGATGGCCACGATGCCGCACGCTTCAACGCCAAGCTGGTGCGTGCCGACAAAATTGCCCTGTCGGCGGGGGTGGAGTACGACAACAACGCCCGCGGCCCCGGCATGTTCTTCCTCTACGGCACCCCGGCCGAAGGTCACTCCGTGGCGGACCTGGAAACCGCCCTGCGCGCGGAAATCACGCGCATTCAGCAGGACGGCGTGACCGAGACGGAGCTCAAGCGCACCAAGGCGCAACTGATTGCCACGCAGGTCTACAAATTGGATTCGATGTTTGGCCAGGCCATGGAGATCGGCCAGATGGAGGCCGTTGGCCTGTCCTGGCGAGACGTGAGCACCGGTATTGAGCGCCTGAAAAAAGTCAGCGCGGCCGACATTCAGGCTGCCGCGCGCAAATATTTCAACGACGACGCCCTGACCGTTGGCGTCCTGGATCCGCAACCGCTGGACAGCAAACCGCGCCGTCCCAGCTTTGCCACCCGCCATTGATGAAAACTGCCATGAAACGACTGTTGACCGCAGCACTCACCTTCTTCATCGCCCAGGCGGCGTTTGCCGGCATCGCCATCGAGCACTGGCGTACCGACAACGGGGTCCGCGTCTATTTCGTCCCCGCCCGCAGCCTGCCCATGCTCGACGTGCAGGTGGATTTCGGCGCCGGTTCGATGTTCGATCCGGAAGGCAAATCCGGCGTCGCCGCGCTGACCCGCAGCATTCTCGATCTGGGTGCCGGCGAACGTGACGAAACCGCAATTGCCGAACAACTGGCCGACATCGGCGCAATTCTCGGCGGCAGCGCCGACACCGACCGCGCCAGCATTACCCTGCGCACCCTTTCCGATCCCGACAAGCAAGGCCCGGCACTGGCCATCCTGCGCGACATTCTGGGCCAGCCGCGCTTCGATGCCGCCATTCTGGACCGGGAAAAACAGCGCACCATCGCCAGCCTCAAGGATGCCCTGACCCGCCCCGACGCCATCGCCGGCAAAGCCTTCTGGGCAGCTATGTACCCTCGCCATCCCTATGGCCGGCAAGCCAGCTCGGAAAGCGTGGCCAGCATTACGCGCGAGGACATCCTGGCCTTTCATCAACGGCTGTACAACGCCGCCAACGCCAGCATTACGCTGATTGGCGATTTGTCCCGGCAAGACGCCGAGCGCGTCGCCCAACAACTGGCCAGCGCCATGCCGCAGGGTGAAGTGCCGGCCTTGCCCAACGATCCGCAAATTCCCAAGAGCGTGGTGGAAAAGCTGCCGCATCCCGCCACGCAGGCACACATCTACATCGGCGTGCCGGCCATCGAGCGCGGCCATCGCGACTATTTCCCGCTGCTGGTCGGCAACTACACGCTGGGGGGCGGTGGCTTTGTGTCGCGCCTGGTCAAGGAAGTCCGCGACAAACGCGGCTTTGCCTACAGTGTGTACAGCTATGTCGCACCGCTACGTCAGGCCGGCCCCTTCCAGATTGGCCTGCAAACCCAGCGCAAACAGGCGAATGAAGCCATCAAGGTCGTGCGCAACGTACTCGCGGATTTTGAGAAGTCCGGCCCGACAGCAGAGGAACTTCAGGCCGCCAAGGCGAACTTGACCGGCAGTTTCCCGCTGCGCCTGGACAGCAACGCCAAATTGCTGGCCAACGTTGCGATGATCGGTTTCTATGGCCTGCCGCTCGACTATCTGGAAAATTACCAGAAGCAGGTTGAAGCGGTTACGGTCGACGACATCAAACGGGCTTTTTCCCGTCACGTCCAGGCGGCCGACCTGGTGACCGTCATGGTGGCGGCAGATTGAATTCGGTTCGTATCGTCGGCGGCGAATTTCGTCGCCGGGTGCTGCGCTTTCCCGACAGCGAAGGGCTGCGTCCGACACCCGATCGGGTTCGCGAGACCCTGTTCAACTGGCTGGGACAAGACCTCGATGGCTGGCATTGCCTGGATCCCTTTGCCGGTAGCGGCGCCTTGGGGTTTGAGGCGGCCTCCCGCGGGGCCGAGCGGGTGGTCATGGTCGAAAAAGCCCCGCGCGTCCTCGCCGCACTGCGCGAAAACCTGGAACTACTGCATACGCCCAAGGGAGTAGAGATCATTCGCGGGGATGCGCTACAATATTTGGCTTCCGCCAAGGCCAAATTTGACCTGATTTTTCTGGATCCGCCGTATCACAAGGGCTGGATCGAGCGTGTGGCACCAATGCTGGCTGCCTTGACCCACGAAGACAGCGCCATTTACGTTGAGGCAGAATACGAAATCCCATCGCTGGACACGTGGCAGACGGTACGCCACGGTAAAGCGGGAGAAGTTCATTTTCACTTGTTACGACGGGCCTCCGCTTGAAAAAACTGAATCACCGCGTCGCCATTTATCCCGGCACCTTCGACCCGATTACCCGGGGGCACGAAGACTTGGTGCGTCGCGCCGCTTCGCTGTTCGACAAGCTGATTCTGGCCATTGCCGAAAGCCCGTCCAAAAAACCGCGCTTTCCGCTCGTCGACCGTGTGGAAATGGCCACGGAAATTCTGTCCGACGTGCCCAATGTCGAAATCGTCGGCTTCAATAACCTGCTCATGGACTTTGTTCACGAGCAAGGTGCCAAGGTCATCGTGCGCGGCCTGCGCGCCGTTTCGGACTTTGAATACGAATTTCAGATGGCTGGCATGAACCGCAGCCTCTATCCCGAGGTCGAAACCGTGTTTCTGACGCCGGGCGAGCAATACATGTTCATCTCTGCCACCATGGTGCGCGAAATCGCACGACTGGGCGGTGATGTGGGAAAATTTGTACAACCTTGTGTCGAAAAGCGCCTGCGGGCGACAACAACTGCTTAACCGAGAGAGGAACTAACAGCCATGGCTCTGCTTATTACCGACGAGTGCATCAACTGCGACGTGTGCGAACCGGAGTGCCCCAACGAGGCCATCTCCCAGGGCGAAGAAATTTACGTCATCGACCCGGCCAAGTGCACGGAATGCGTTGGTCACTACGACGAACCGCAGTGTGTCCAGGTCTGCCCGGTCGACTGCATCCCCAAGAACCCGGACGTGGTTGAAAGCGAAGATCAACTCTGGTCCAAGTACGAAAAGCTCACGGGCAACAGCCGCCCGTAAGTCCGGCAATGCCCGATGTGAAAAAGCCCGCGACCATTTCGCGGGCTTTTTGTTTGTTCACCGTAACGATCAGGCGGCGCGCAGTTCTTCCATCTGCTCCGGCGACAGCAAATCCTCAACCCCAAGGATGATGCGGTCCAACGTCGCCATCTGGTCGCGCAAGACCTTTTCCACCCCATCAAGTTCGGCGATCCGGTCTTCCAGGGTATCGGTCGCCTGATGGATGCGCTTGATACTTTCCAGGCGACGTTTGAGCTGAATCTGGTGTTCGCGGACCTGAGTCTCCATCGGCGCCATGATGGCACGCAGCCAGCCCTCGGCATCCTTGTTCGCCCGCTCGAAAGCGCGACGCACCTGAATGGCGACTTCCTCGAAGAATTTTTGCGTGATGTTGCGCTTGTCGTGGATCAGCAGGGTAACCACGGTATTCAAGTGGGTATCACACCAGGATTCGAGGCGATCCAGCTCCTTCTCATAGCGCAATAGCGAGAAGCCCGCCGGCGACCCCAGCTTGAGCCCGTGCTCGACCGAGAATTTCTTGTAGATAGCATCCATCATGGCCAGAATCTCCTCGACTTCACGGGTCGAGTTGTAGAGCGACTCGCGTGCCTTGGCGAAGAAATTGCCCATGGAAATGGACAGCGACTTGGAGAAGGTGGCATCCAGCATGGCGTCGCGGGTCTGACTGGTCAGCTGGCGCAGGGTATCCAGCCCAAGGTGCCGGAACAGGTTGTTGGTCAGTGTCGAGAACACACTGCGCACGGCGTAGTAACGCTGCAAGCCGGATTCGAACTCTTCCTTCTCGGCCCGTACCTTGCCCATCATGTACTCGACCACGCCCTTGTTCTTGCCGCGCAGTTCGGTGAGTTCGGCCTGCTGCTCTTCCAGCCCGGCCAACCGGGACTCCAGCAAACGACGCACACGGCGGCTGACATCGCCAAATTCGGATTCGGTGCTTTCACAGACGATGTCACGCTTGGCCGGAATCAATTCGCCGGACAAGGCAGCCTCCAGCAGCGGCAGACGACTGCGAACCAGCAGCGCCGGATCGCGATTGACCTTGGCGACCAGCCCCTTTTGGGCAGACACGGGGAAAACCTGCGATTGCGCGACGCCGAGAATGTGGGCACAACTGTCGGCCTGACGCGCGATTTCGGCATCGATTTCCGCCGGCGTCTTGAGTTCATCCCACTGCCCGTCGATCTTGTTCAGCACCACCATGCGACCGCGACGCGAGGCGTTGGCCGCACAGATATTGGTTTTCCAGATAGTGAGATCCGACTGGGTCACGCCGGTATCAGCGGCCAGAATGAAGAGCACCGCATGCGCATTCGGCAGCAGCGACAAGGTCAGCTCGGGTTCGGCACCAATGGCATTGAGGCCCGGGGTATCGAGGATGACCAGGCCCTGCTTGAGCAGCGGATGCGGAAAATTGATCATCGCATGGCGCCAGCGCGGGACTTCCACCAGCCCGTCAGCGCCCACCTGATAAACATCGCTGTCCGTCTGCCCCACCGGGAAGCCCAGGCGCCCCGCTTCGCCCGGCGTCACCCGCATGGTTTCGCTGACATGACGCAGCGCTTCCTGCATGGCCTCGGGCGACTCGACATTGAGCAATACCGAATGCCATTCGTCGGCAAAACGCTTGTATTCACTGACACTGGCCGTCGACGCCCGCGTCTGGATGGGCAGCAACTCAATGCACGGCGGCTTGGCGCTGTCGTACAGCAGTTCGGTCGGACACATGGTGGTGCGCCCGATGGAAGACGGCAACATGCGGTCGCCGTAATCGGCAAAGAAAATCGCGTTGATCAGCTCGGATTTGCCCCGGGAAAACTCGGCAACAAAGGCGACATTGAGGCGATCTTCGCGCAGTCGCTCCTGCAACTGACTCAGGCGCAGATCGGTTTGTCCGTCGGAAAGCTCGTTGTCCCCCAGCCAGGTCTGGAACTCCCGGATATCGTTGGAGAGCAGGGTACGCCATGCGGTATAGGCGGAGAACTGGCGAGCGAGTGACATGTGGACAACCCCGATTGCGTTGGGTCTGTCAATTTAGCATAGAAACAGCCACTTGCTGAGACCGCTCAGCGCTGACAAGCGGCACAGTAATAGGTGCTACGCCCTGCCTGCCGAATCTGGCGCACCACACCCTGACAGCGCACACACGGCGCACCCGCACGGTCGTAGACCGCCGCTTGTATCTGGAAGCAACCCGCACCGCCATCGCTATGCACGTAGTCGCGAATGCTGCTCCCCCCGGCAGCGATCGCATCGGACAAGGTTTCACGAACACTGAGCACCAGCGCTTCGCAACGTAGCCGACTGATGCGATTGGCCGCACGTAA
>JAKLLI010000121.1 GCA_023150195.1 Azonexus sp. | reverse complement strand
GCAGCAAACCCCAAAGAGGCCAAGAAACCGGCTGAAATCCAGTTTCGAAGGCCTGCAAAGGGAATGTGGCAGAAATTTTTGCATCGTCAGCAATGAATAGCCGAAGGCATCACGGTGTTTTTGGGTAACCTGTTAAGTCGCATTTGTTTCAATCCGCGCTCCCCGTTGCCGGGGAGCGATGCGCATCATCAATATCGTCAGGGCGATTGGTGGTGAGGTTTCAATCCGCGCTCCCCGTTGCCGGGGAGCGATGCCTTCATGACGACACCCTTCGCCAGCTCGTTGCTCAGTTTCAATCCGCGCTCCCCGTTGCCGGGGAGCGATGCTTTGTGCCAACTTCCTGCCCGTTCTCGCTGGCGTAGTTTCAATCCGCGCTCCCCGTTGCCGGGGAGCGATGCAAACCTCACGGGGCCAGATGATTTACGCCGACATGTTTCAATCCGCGCTCCCCGTTGCCGGGGAGCGATGCTCATCTCCTGTAACATCAGGAAATATCTGAACAAAAAGTCCGCATTGCGCGAACCCATTGGTATCTGAGCAACTGGCATCTTACGCGAAGTGCTGCATGGGTAGAAAACTGCACTAAATCAGTCCGATACCCTGTACGCGAACCTACTTGAGAAACACAGTCCACTAAGGGTTCGCGCACGCTCATAGTACGAGTGGCGCATCAAAGTCGGTTGCGCGAAAACAGCCATGCTCGCGTACTTCATACCCTTTGAGTTCAGCGATTCGGTAAAAGCGCAAGTTGTCCTCATCATTCTTGATTTCTGCGACCAAATCCCGCTCCAGTGCCTCGAAACGAGCGCGGTCAACTTGACACTCGAAGACTGACTTCTGCACTCGCTGGCCAACACTTTCGCAAAGTTTGGCAACCCGCCGCAAACGTCGGCGGCCTTCGCGGGTTTCTGTATTTACGTCGTAGCAGACAATCACCAACATGATCAGCGCACCAAATAAGGGAGATATTCCGCCGCATCACCCCGCAGCGTTCGCGCCAGCAAGCGGGCCTGTATATGGGGCAGCAAGCCAAGGGGTACCGTTTCACTGAGTAACGGGTGGCTCAGGTTTTCCTGCTTGCGCTCCTGATAGGCGACCAATACCGTCTTGCGCGCATCGCCTTCGAGCAGGACGGCACCGCCCTCCCGCTCGACGAAATCGCCGGCGCCAATCTGGCCGCGATTGATCAGCGATAGCACCAAACGGTCGGCAAAGGCGCGGAATTCCTCCATCAGATCGAGCGCCAGCGCCGCCCTGCCTGGCCGGGCGACATGCAAAAAACCGATTTGCGGATCAAGGCCGCAAGCCTCGACGGCCGAGCGGCAATCGTTCATCAGCAGCGAATAGACGAAGGAGAGCAAAGCGTTGACCCTGTCCCGAGGTGGCCGCCGGCTGCGGCCGTCCATACGGAAGCTTTCCCGCACCGGCGTGCGGATCAGCGTATTGAGCGCCGAGAAATACTGGCGCGCCGCTTCGCCTTCGATACCACGCAAGGTATCGGCATCGCCGGCGCCCGGCAGTGCCCGCAAAGCGGCAGCCAGATCCGCTGCGCCACGTGACAGGATGGCCGCATCTTCCTCAAGTTTGGCCTCCCGGGCGCCACGCAGCAGGACCTGACGGCCATTACGCAACTTGCCGGCGATGCAGTTGCGCGCCACATTCAAGGCAAAAACCGGGTCGCCCGCCAACCGATGCTGTGCCTGACGCAATAGCACATTGCCTGAAACCGGCCCTTCCAGCCGTGCTTTGAAGCGTCCGTGCGTATCGAGCAAGACTAGGCTGATGCCAACATCGGCCAACTTGTGCATCAGCGGCAGCGATACCGAAACATGGCCGAAGCAGACGACAGCGCTCAAGTGGTGCAAGGGCACGCGTAACCGCGTTTCCTTCTCCACCTCGACGCGCAGCGTTTCGTTGTCGAGATGGATGTAACTCTCGGGCGTGGTTACGTACAGCGTGTTGAGCAGTTGCATGTTAATCATCCACTTCAAACAGGGAGCGCCGGAGAGCCACATGTTCCGGCGTCGGCGCCAGAGCTTCCGGCTGGCACAGGTCGCGCAGTGAACAAGCGCGGCAGTGGTCGTCGTTGAGCGGCGGCGGCATTTCGCCGGATTGCAGCAGATGCCGGACGGCTGCCACGGTCAACTCGGTTTTTGCCCTTAAATCGGCGTCGACCGCAACAATCCGCCGCCGACGCGACGAGGCGTAATACAAGGCCCCTTCCGGCACCGGCTTGCCGAACATGGCTTCCAGACACAATGCCTGCGCAGCCAATTGCAGATCGTCGCAGGCCGCAATATCCGCCCGCTTGTGGCGCGAACCGTGTTTGTACTCCACCGGGTAGGGCGTGCCATCCGGCAGGAACTCAACAACATCCGCCTTGCCGACCAGCCCGAGGCGGTCGCAAAACAGCGGCAACGCCCGCTCGATGCGTAAACCGTCGCGCAACTCGACACCGGGATCATCCACCCGCTTGTGCAAGGCCTGGCCGCGCTGGGTGAAGATGTTCTCTTCGAACACCTGCTCGACGTGGATCAGCGCGCACTGGCGCGGGCAGTAAGCCCAATGCTGGAGCGCGGAAAGGGGAATGGTATCAAGCGAGTCGCTCGTCATTGCTCAACCCTGCCAATGGATTTGGCAACTTGCCTGGGTTAGCATTGCCCAAGCCTTACCGGAGGTACTCAACATGATCAATTCACCCCTTGAAGACATCGAAGCCGCCGCCCTGCAACTGGCGCCGGCCGAGCGCGCAAAGCTGGCAGAACGCCTGCTGGTCAGCCTCGACGAAGACGACGAAATCCTCGCGTCGTGGGTTGCAGAGGCGGAGCGTCGGGGCGATGCATACGACCGTGGCGAAATGGGTGCCATCGATTTCGATGAGTCGATTGCACGCCTCAAAGCCAAGCTCGCTGCCGCAGCATGAAACTGATCGTCCTCAGCGGCGCACAAGCGGAACTTGAGGAAGCGCAGGCCTATTACCTGCAACACGCCACGCCCGGCATCGCCGCCGCTTTCGTCGCCGACTACGAAAACGGCGCCCGCCGGCTTCTTCAATTCCCCCAAGCCGGCACCTCGATATCCCAACGCCTGCGACTCTTGCCGATGCGCCATTTTCCGTACTCGATCATTTACCAAGCCACCGCCGAAGCCATCACGATCCGCGCCATTTCCCACCAGCGCCGCCGGCCCGGATATTGGGGCGGGCGGCGCTGAGCGGGGCAACATCAAAAGCCGTCGATAATTTCCGGCTTTAGTCCAGGCAACGCTTGAAGCAAGGCATCCTTATCGAAGCTGCCGTCTTCCTTGAGCAGGTTCCTCAGCGAGTCGTGGACCTTGGCAGCCGAATGCTGTCCTGCCTTGCAATTGTGTTTCCACCAGACAACCGTTAGAACCTGCATGCTGCCGTCAGGGCGAGCCGACGAAGCGTCGTTCTCGAACAGCTTCGGCAAAATCGCCTTGATCACATCGGCATCGGCATCACTGAAGCCCGTGCGCTCGGCGAGTTGCGGATTGATGCTGCCATAGCACTCGTAAATTCCATGATCGACTCGATGTTTCATGCCCATGGTGTCGGCGCCGCGTTTGCTGCCATCACCTTCGCCGCTAACGCTCTTGGTAATCTGTGTACTGGTAACACCAACAATGTCTTTGCTAAATGCTGATTGCACCGTCACAGGACCACGAACGGGGATTGAAACGCCGCTGGCATCACCATCCTTGCCGAACGCAAAGACCTGCCCAAATGCCCGGACATCGAACCATTTGTCGCAAGCTTTCTTCGCAGTCTCGTCTTTCTTCGACTTTTTAGGATTCCAGGCTTCTTTGCCCAAACCGTTGGTTTCCGACTCGGCACGATTACGCAAGCTGGTTTCGGCATCGACCTTACGGTCATCCGACTGCACAAAAATCGCATGCCCAGCCTCTTGCAGACGATCCCGCAACTTGCGCTTGAGGCAAACATCGGTAATTTCCCCAAAGCCACCGTAATCGGTACGGGGGCGATTGCCGTTCAACGGATCGCCGTTCGGGTTGGCATTGCGAACGCGCAAGACGAGCGCGAAATCGATTTTGTTTTGCAGGGTGCTCATTTGGATTTCCTTTCAGAAAAATACTTGGCTAATTCAGTGGGTGGTTTCGACTTGGCTATCGGCGCTGACGGCTTGTTTGTCCGCATCCACAGACGGCCAGAAATCCTTGCGTTGCGCGTGGTAGCCGAGCAAGAACTCGCCACTTAAGGGCGCATCGCTGGTTCGTTCCGGCAAGTCATTCAGCTGACTCATGACCTCATCCAGTAACTTGCGACGCTTGACCAGGAGGCCAACCGATCTGTCGCTGCCAGCCTGCATCCGGGCTTCGTAGGGCTTGAGCGCAAGCTCAATCGTCCGCCAGGTGGAGAACGGACGATCCGCGAAACGCTGCATCAGCCGGCCTGCCGTGGTCTCCCGCTTTTTCCCCTCATCCGATGTCGACAAGGCATAGCCTTCGATGCTGTCAGCAATGGCCAGCAAACGGCCATAGAGGTAGTCGCGGCTGTTTCTTTCCGTTTCCAAATCCATCTGGTAGTTCCTTTCCTGGTGGTATCCCTTAAAAAGTGCGCAAGCTATTCCCAAAACCTTTTCCCATTCCCAGCGTTCCAACCCGACGCGATTGGTCGCTCGCCGAACCGTACTTCTCACCAGATCAAGCGGCACATCCCAACCATCGACAATGCACGGCAGCAAACGCTCTACCGTTGCCTTCTGGAGTTTTTCATCAAGACGCCGACCATAGGCCGCTTCGGCGATATCGGGCGGTGCTGGCGCGCCAATGAAATGCGTGTCCTTGCCGAAGTTTTGATGCCAGGCATATCGTGCATGCCAAGCTTCCAGTCGCTTGAGAAAGTCAGAGCCCTTCAGTTCACGGTAGAAACTGATCGCCATGCGGCCCGGCGTCGCTGAATCCAAGCCAATTACGACGACATCTTCCTTGGGGTCAAACTTGGCGCCATAACCGGCAATGGCATTCTTCAGGCGCAAGGCGAAGTTCTGGTCGGTACCAATTGAGCTTGTCGTAGCTTTTATGTCCGAGCTATCAAGCTCGAATTGCTCAAAGATGTTTTTGATTGGATTGGGCAACAAAACACCGGAAACAGCCCAACTCACGATGGCCTGATCGCCCTTCCGGTAGCCTTGGTGGGCAAGCAGCCAGCGCAAGGCGTTATGCGCTTTTTGCGTGACATCGAAGCCCACCGAAATAACCTCCTCCGCCTCAATGAATTTGCCGCGAAAGGTGTAGCCAGAATTGTCATTGGCAGAAATCAGCTTGGCCTTATCGCCGGCATGCCTCAGTTTCGCCGGGTGCTGAATCGCTAGCGCCGATTCCTGTCCAGTCACCATGCAAATTCCAAATAAGGCTTGGGTATGCTGGTAATACGCAATCCAGGATTTAATCAAAGCCTGATCCTGCCAAGTTGCGGTCAACGGATCATCTGGGGCGCTTTCCACCCGCCAACGAATAAATGCATCTTCCGGTGCTTGAGTGTTCTGAATGACTTTGAAAATAGCAGGAGCGGGATTTGCCTCGTCGCTCCAGCTTTCGAGAAGTTTTCCGTCCTCGCCAAGCGGCAGAATTCCCGCCGTAACCAAATCCCGCACCACACTCCCTTTTTCCACATAGTGGAGAATGGCCGTCAATTTCGGATGCGACCATTCAGAGGCAGCCCAGGCGCGCAGCCCGACGAGATAGTCTTGATGCGGTACATCCGGCTCTTTGGCAAAGCCCGAGGTCACTTCACCGCCAAAATCCGCAAAGTCCTTGGCCACATACTGCAATTTGTCGCAAAGCGGATGATTAACCGGCTTGCTCCCGGCTCTTCCCGCAGAGCTTTCAGTACACGGAATCAGCGTTGTTCCCTGCGTTTTGTCGATAACCGAGGCGCGTTTGAAACCGCCATTGTCGTCGAGCACAATTTCAATTTGCGCCTGCTGGGTGGAGTGGCAAATCGGCATCAGCGGCTCGAAACCTTCTGGCTCGTGCCCGGCACACTGTTCGTAGGTTTCATACAGCTTTTGAATCCAGCTCATGATTGCGCCTCCAATTGGCCGGCCAAATCATCGGCTTCTTCATCCACCGCACGCTGATTGGTCGAAACGCCAAAGGCTTTCGGACTCATTTCCCGGACGAATTT
>JAKLLI010000120.1 GCA_023150195.1 Azonexus sp. | reverse complement strand
GCGTTCGGCGGACACCGCCGCGTTGATTGCCTGCGTATACAGTTCGTGCAGCATTTGCCACGAAGCGGAGGAGGGCAGGGCGTAGGCCCGGTAAGCCAGCACCTGGCGCCGCGCAATCATTTGCATGGCGCCGCGAATGGCCCGATAAAAGAGCGGCCCCTGATTTTTCGATTGCGGTCCGCGCAGGAGGCTGCGGGCACAGCCGGCATAACTGTGGGCGATGCCTTTGAGCAGGTTGTCGGCGTTCAGCGCGGCATCGGTAATTTCCCGCGGCAAAGGCAGCGCGGCTTCGGTGATGGCCAGTTCCAGTGACGGCAGCAGATTGTAGATTTCGTGCCGGACTTCTTCCAGTTGCTTGAAGCGCAGAGCCAGATCGGGCTGCGCGTTGATGCGTGGCACGACAGCTTTGGCCAGTTTGACGATGGCTTCATCCGGCGACAGGCCGACCAGCGTACCCGCTGGGTGACGCGCGCCCCCCGACCCGTCATTGGACATGAAGGGGAGCAGTTCGCGGATGCGCCAGAGGGTGGAATTCATATTTGGCATGGGGAAATGAGACGCTCATTATCCGGCAAATTGACGTGAATTTGCGTAATGACTTGTGCGCTTGCGTATACTCCGGGCGATGAATTTTTCCGAAATCCTGGTCATTGCGGCGCTCGGCGCCCTGGCGTGGTTCTGGCTTGACAGCCTGGGGGCGCGGGAAGCCGGCATGGCTGCCGTGCGCACGGCCTGTGCCGAAGACGGCCTGCAATTGCTCGATGAAACCGTTGCCGGCAAGCGGCTTTCGCTGGCGCGCGATGACCACGGTCAACTGCGCTGGCGCCGGGTTTTTGTCTTTGAATACAGCGATACCGGCAATGACCGCCGGCAGGGCAGCATCAGCCTGCTGGGCCGCGAAGTCGAGTATCTGCACCTCCGTCCTCATCTTTACGTGATTCCGAATTCCCATGAAACCGAGCATTGAAACGATTGAATTTCGCGGCACGCCCGCATTGCGCCTGAACGGTCCCGGCGGTTCGGTGGCCGTGGTCAGTCTGTTGGGCGGGCAGTTGTTGTCGTGGATCACACCGGATGGCCGGGAGCGCCTCTATCTCTCGCCGGATGCCGTGTTCGACGGCAGTCGGCCGATCCGGGGCGGTGTGCCCATCTGTTTTCCGCAATTTGCCGACCTGGGCGATCTACCCAAACATGGCCTGGTGCGCACCCGCCAATGGGCGGTCGGTACGCAGCGCAGCGGTGACGACTATGCGCTGGTGACCTTGACGCTGAGCGACGATGCGCAGACGCGCGCCGCCTGGCCACACGCCTTTGCGCTGGAAATGACGGTAATGCTGGAGGCGGATCGCGTGGATATGGAACTGTGCGTTCAGAACACCGGGATCGCCGCATTCAGCTTTACGGCCGCCTTGCACACCTATGTGCGTTGCGTGCAGGTGGAGGACGTGGCGATCGAGGGCTTCTACGGCCATGATTACCGCGATGCCACGCGTGACAACGCCGTGGTCCGCGATTCCGGTACCGAATTGACGGTCGACCGTGAAATCGACCGGGTTTACCGGAACGTCAAACGACCGCAATGGCTGCGCGCCGGCAATCTCAGCCTGGGCATACAGCAGCAGGGTTTTGGTGATGTGGTGGTGTGGAATCCGTGGGCGGAAAAATGCGCTGCCCTGGCCGACATGCCCGATGAAGACTGGCGCTACATGCTGTGCATCGAGGCGGCCGCTGCGGATACAGCGATCGACCTGACAGCCGGTGACGAGTGGTACGGCCGGCAAACGCTGGTGGCGATCTGAGCGTGTCGACAAGCTCACGAGGTCTCCGCGCCGACGGGTGAGCCTGGTCCAGACGCTTGGTGCCGTCATGGGGTTCTGCTTTTGCTCTGCGGCAGAAGGTTGCTGATTACAGCACCGGTGCGAGACGGGGCCTGGCCAGCGTCAGCCAGCGTTGGGCAAAGTCATCTGCGGTGACCGGCTCTGCGTAGAGATAGCCTTGCGCTTCATCGCAGCCGAGCGTGCGCAGGGCGGCGGCTTGTTCAGCGTTTTCCACCCCTTCGGCAATGGTGTTCAGGCCCAGCGTTTTCCCCATGGCAATGATGGTGGTCACGATGGCGTGGTCGTGGTGTTCGCCCAGCATGGCGCGGACGAAGGATTGGTCGATCTTGAGTTTGTTGGCGGGCAGGCGCTTGAGATAAGCCAGCGAGGAATAGCCGGTGCCGAAGTCGTCGATGGCGATGGCAAAGCCGGCCGCACTCAGCTTGGCGAGCAGGGCAGTTGCCTCGCTGACGTTGTGCATCATGCCGCTTTCGGTCAGTTCCAGTTCGAAACAGGCCGGGCTCAGACCATAGCTGCCGATCTGGTCGATCAGACGGTCCGGGAAACTGGCATCCTCGATTTGGCGAGTCGAAATATTGATCGCCAGCCGCCCCGTGAAGCTCACGCCCTGACGTTGCCAGGCCACCAGCTGGCGACAACTGGCGTGCAGGACCCAGTCGCACAGGTGCTGGCTCATGCCGCGTTCTTCGGCGAGTGGAATGAAGGTGGCGGGACTGATCTGGCCAAGGCGGGGATGTTGCCAGCGCAGCAGGGCTTCGGCACCGGTCAGCAGGCCGCTGTGCAGGTCGATTTGGGGTTGAAAGGCCAGCGATAGCTGCTGCTCGTCTTCCTCCAGCGCGGCTTTCAGGTCGCGGGCCAGCGCGATCTGTTCGGCCAGTCCGCAGCTCATTTCAGCATCGTAGAACACGTAGTCCTGCCCGGTGGATTTCGCCCGGTACATGGCAATGTCGGCGCTGCGCAGCAGGCCGTCCGGGGTTTCGCCATCGCTGGGATAAAGCGCGATGCCGATACTGACCCCCAGCGAAAAACTGTGGCCCTGGACTTTAACCTGCTTGCGCAGGACGCCGGCCAGCCGCTCGGCAATCAGGATGGCGCTGCCCTCGTCAGCCTTGCTGGTGACCACCGCGAATTCATCGCCCCCCAGGCGGGCCAGCAATTCGTCATTGCGCAGGACGCTGCGGAAACGCTGAGCGACTTCGCGCAGGACAGCATCGCCAACGGCATGCCCCTGCGTGTCGTTGACTTCCTTGAAACGGTCGAGATCGAGGAAGAGGACGGCGCAGCGTGCCTCCTGGCGTTGCGCCACGGCAATGGCGTGCTGCAGGCGATCGAGGAAGAGGGCGCGATTGGGGAGTTCTGTCAGCGCGTCATACATGGCCAGTTGTTCCAGGGCCTTTTTCGCCTGCTTGCGCTCGGTGATGTCCTGCAGGCTGCATTGCAACAACTGCCGACCTTCGTGGCGGAAGGGCATGAGATGGACTTCCGCATCCCAGTAGTCGCCGCTTGGGCGGCAGTGGCGCCAGTCGAATACCAGCGAGCCACGCGCCATGGCCTCTTTCAGTTTCTCGGTGGCGGCGGCTTCGCTGGCCTGACCATCTGCCTGATAGGGGGCCGAGATATCAATGGGGTCCAGTCCGATCACCTGATAAATCGTTTCCAGCCCGTAGATATTGGCTGCGGCCTGATTGCAGTCGATGATGCGGCGTTTTTCCGGGTCGATGACGATCAGCGGAATGCGGGAATCGGAAAACAGCACCTTGTTGTAGGCCTCGCTATCGCGGATTTTTTCCTTGGCGGCCATCAGGGCATCGATGCGCGTGCGCAACTCGACGGCCTGTTCGGCGATTTGCTGGTGATTGCGCTGCAGCATGAGGCGCATCGATTCGTGGGCGCCGGCGAGTTGGCGGATTTCACGAATGTCGGTGGCGAGCGGTTGTGCCGCGGAAAAGTCCAGCTGACCAATGCGCGTGCTCTGTTCGGCCAGGGCCTCCAGCGGTGCCGCAATCCCCTTGGCCTGGCGGCGGGCAAATAAAGCGGCCATGCCCAGGCTGAGGATCAGCCCGCTCAGGAGGATCAACATCCACGGCCAGAACGGTGGCGAGAAATTCGCGGCGGGCGCCAGACTGACGAGATGCAGTTTCCGGTTGCCCAGCGGGTAATCGATGACCCGGGCCATCCAGGTATCACCTTCCGCATCGAAGTGAATGACCTGATCGCCCGGTTTCAGCATCCACTTGCCCAGGGCGACGTTAAGCGTTGGCAGACCCAGCGAAAAATGCGGCTGCAGCACCTGTTTCAACCAGCTTGCCTGGTCCCTGTCGGCGGGTGGGGCAGGCAGGGCGAGCACTTTCATGTCTTCGCTCAGCACCAGAGCGATTCCCTGCGGACCGAGTTGCGCGCTCATCGTGGTCTGGGAGAGATCTTTGAGCATCAGATCGATGCCGACGACCAGTTCGAGACCGTTGGCCTGCACGATACGGGTGGCGGCTGTCATGCCCGGATCGCCGGTGGTGAAGAAGCGGTAGGGGGCCGTCCAGCGAATGCCGCTTCCTTGCTGTGCCGCCTGGAACCAGGCGCGGTTGCGCGGATCGTAATCCACGGTTTCGGTGTACTCGCGGCGACTGCCGTTGGCCGCTTGCTCGACAAAATGCTGTTCTTTTCCCCAAACGGGGACGTCGGTGTAGCGGCTGCGCCAACTGCCGTCTGCCGCTTCCAGCAACATCCAGCCGCGTCCTTCCGGGGTGCCGGCAACGATGGATGTGGCTTGCGGCAGGGCGGCCAGCACGGGGGCGAACAGGTCTTGCAGGCTGTCGCGCTGGCTGGCCGGCGGGAGGCCGCCGGCCAGCCAGCCGTGCGACATCTCCAGGACCTTGGTCGCCGGTTGAAACAGTTGATCGAGGGTGGCTTCGAGATGGCGTGTGCTGCTGATAAAAGCGGCATCCGCCGACTGACGCGCGAGCGGTGCCAGCACGAGCAAAACGATCCCCGCGCCCAGCAGCGTGGTCGCCGCAGCCGTCAGCAGGCTCACCCGATGACGGAGTCGCTGGCGCAGCGGAATCGTATTTGAGTTAATTTTAAACATGTTGCTGAATTTATCATATTTGAAATTAACGACACAAGCCCGATTTGCAAGCCGGCTTTCTTTCGGCGGACGGGCTGGGGTATAGTCCGCCCCATGCGCCGCATCCGAACCGCCCTCTGCGTTTTCATGACCCTGATTCTCAGTGCCACTTTCCTGGCACCGGGTTTCGGCTGGCAGCTTGCCGGCGGGGTGATGGGCGATGCGCTGGCCATGCGCGATCACGGGACCCAGGGCCACACCCTGCCGATGCACGAGATGGGTGACCACCCAAGCGCCAACCACGACATGAGCGGGCATCACGCACACGCCATGGCGACTACGGCGCACGATGCGCCCTGCACGGATTGCGATCACGGGGATCAGGCGCCCTGCGCAGTTCAGCATCATCATTGCTGCCCCGGCCATGTGCTCGGGCATCTCGCCAGCAGTGTGGCGCTGGGGCACGGTGTACTCCCCATCGGCGCCTTCCTCGCGGTCGACCGCGATACCAGCGAATTTTCCTCGCGTTCGCCTGAGGGGCTGGAACGCCCGCCCAAATCCGCCTTCGCCTGAGCGTCGGCGGCTGATTCTTTTTCCCTGGGTGGCGTAAGCCATCGGTCAGTTCGCCGGCTGTGATTGATTCAGCTGGAGGACTCTCATGCGCATTCCTTTTCGGATCGCTTTATTCCTGGTTCTGGCGGGCAGCCTGCCGGCCAGGGCCGAACCCCCAAGCCCACTGGCCGCGTACTTTGCGCAGGCCTGGGCGCGGCAACCTGCGGCGGCCGCGCTGGCCGATCGCGAGCGGGCTCAGGCGGCCCGTGTCGCAGTGGCCGAGGCGTGGACGGCGGCCGCGCCCGCCCTCGAAATCGCGGGACGCACCGATCGTTTCAACCGCGACCGCGGCGCTGGCGAAGTGGAATTGGGGGTCGCCCTGCCGCTGTGGTTGCCGGGCGAACGCGATGGTAGCCAGCGTCTGGCGCAGGCGACCAATACGCTCGAACGTGAGCGCTTGATTGCGCTGCAATGGCAACTGGCCGGCGAGTTGCGTGAGCGCTGGTGGCGCTGGCATCTGGCGCGCGAAGAGGTGCGCGCGCTGGCCGGCCAGGTCGCGGCGGCGCAAACCCTGCGCGATGATGTGCTGCGGCGGGTCAAGGCGGGCGATCTGGCGCCGGCAGACGGCAATCTGGCCGAAGGCAACCTGGCCAGCCTGCAGGCGGATGCCGCCGACGCCGATGCGCAAGCCGACGCCGCGGCCTTGCAGTTGACGGCCCTGCTCGGGGAATTGCCGCTCGA
>JAKLLI010000119.1 GCA_023150195.1 Azonexus sp. | reverse complement strand
TCCGCTCCTCCAAACTCCGATAGCTGAACATCGCGTGCTGTGTGGTATCCGCCGTTCTCATCTTCTTCAATCTCGTCCTGACCAGGTCGCCATTATCTCATTGGCATCGGCTGGCTGGGGTTTTTGAGCAGCCTGTTAGCGATCAATGGCAGCAACACCACAAACCCCTCAGCTCAGCGGCTTGGCCCGTGCCCTCGTACAAGCCGGGCGACTCAAGGAAGCGGAAGCCGAAGATCTGATGCAGAAGGCGCAGGCCGCCAAAACCTCACTGATCGATCAGATTCTGGAGAGCCGCAAAGCCAGCGCAGCTGACATCGCCCGCTTTGTCGCTGAAACCTTCGGTTATCCGCTACTCGATTTGGCAGCGTTTGACGACGCACACATGCCGAAGGATGCGATTGATCGCAAACTGATTGCTACCCACAAGGTTATTCCGCTCAACAAACGCGGCAATCGCCTCTCCGTTGCGGTATCCGACCCGACAAACCTCGGCGCGCTGGACGAAATACGTTTCCAAACCGGCTTGACGGTGGACCCAATTGTCGTCGAACACGACAAACTGATTCCGCTGGTTGCCCAGAATTCGGAATCAGCATCCGAAGCCTTGGCCAATCTGACCAATGACGAACTGACGCTGGATTTTGCTGAGGACGAATCCGGGGCAGGGGCAAAACAGGATGACCCGGGAGCCCAGGATATTGATGACGCACCTGTCGTCAAATTCATTCAAAAAATGTTGTTGGATGCCATCAACGATGGTGCCTCGGATATACATTTCGAACCGTACGAAAAATATTACCGAATCCGTTTCCGTGTGGACGGCATCTTGCGCGAAGTGGCCAAGCCCCCCTTGGCCATCAAGGACAAGCTGGCTTCCCGCATCAAGGTGATTTCAAGGCTAAATATTGCTGAAAAACGGGTGCCGCAAGATGGTCGCATGAAGTTGGCCATTTCCAAAAGCCGTTCTATCGATTTCCGCGTAAGCACACTCCCCACGCTGCAAGGGGAGAAAATCGTACTGCGTATCCTAGATCCGGCCTCGGCAACCTTGGGGATTGAGGCGCTGGGCTATGAGCCCGAGCAAAAAGCTGCGCTCCTGGAGGCCATCTCCAGACCCTACGGCATGGTGCTCGTTACCGGCCCCACTGGCTCCGGGAAAACCGTCTCGTTGTACACCTGTCTTAACCTCCTGAACAAGGATGGCGTCAACATTTCCACCGCCGAAGACCCTGCGGAAATCAATTTACCGGGGATCAATCAGGTTAACGTCGATGACAAGGTCGGACTGACCTTCGCCGCAGCGCTAAAATCTTTCTTGCGCCAAGATCCGGATATCATCATGGTGGGTGAAATCCGCGATATTGAAACTGCTGAAATCGCAATCAAGGCAGCGCAAACCGGGCATATGGTGATGTCGACCCTTCACACCAACGATGGTCCGCAAACGCTGACGCGTCTGATGAACATGGGCGTCCCCACCTTCAACATTGCCTCCAGCATTCTGCTCATTACAGCGCAGCGACTGGCCCGCAGACTCTGCAATTGCAAGCAGCCGATCAAGGTGCCGGAACAAGCGCTGCTCGATGCCGGGTTTGCTCCGGAAGACCTTGATGGCAGCTGGACCCTGTATGGACCGGGTGGCTGCGAACGCTGCAAAGGCAGCGGCTACAAGGGACGCGTCGGTATTTACCAAGTCATGCCGATATCCGAAGCCATGCAAAAACTGATCATGAGCGGTGCTACCGCCATCGATCTGGCGCAGCAAGCCAAGGCTGAAGGCGTCAAGGATTTACGAGAATCAGGCCTCCTCAAGGTCAAGCAGGGACTGACCTCCCTGGATGAAGTTCTGAGCACCACCAACGCCTAACGCCCATAGGATCCAGCCCCATGGCAACAGCCTCACGATCGAAATCCATCACTGTCAAAGAAAGCACCTTCCAGTGGGAGGGCATCAGTAAGGACGGGCGGCCTGTCCGTGGTGAATTGCGCGCCGCCTCCGCCGCGGTGGTCAACACCACGTTGCGCAAGCAAGGCGTCACCAATGTCAAGGTCAAGAAAATCCGTGTCCCGATGGGAAAAAAAATCACGGAGAAGGATATCTCGCTGTTTACCCGTCAACTCGCGACCATGATGAAATCCGGGGTCCCTCTGCTTCAGGCCTTCGATATCGTTGGCAGAGGACACACCAATCCCGCGGTGGGCAAGTTACTGCTTGAAATCAAATCCGAGGTCGAAACCGGTAGTTCGCTCTCCCAGGCATTTCGGAAATATCCTGATTATTTCGACGCGCTGTATTGCAACCTTGTCTCCGCAGGCGAACAGGCAGGGATTCTCGATACACTGCTGGATCGACTGGCTACTTACAAGGAAAAAATCCTCGCAATCAAGAGCAAGATCAAATCAGCGCTCTTCTATCCGATATCCGTTATCGTGGTGGCATTTGTCATCACAGCGGTCATCATGATTTTCGTGATCCCTGCATTTAAGGATGTTTTCAAGAGCTTTGGCGCCGATCTGCCGGCACCGACCTTGTTGGTCATCGCGATTTCCGACTTCTTCGTCGCGTACTGGTGGGCTATTTTTGGCGCCATTGGTGGAGGCCTCTACTTCTTTTTCCAGGCGTGGAAGAAATCCGAAAAATTGCAAATGAGCATGGATCGGCTGTTATTGCGCCTACCGGTGTTCGGAGAAATCATCCGGAAAGCCGTGATCGCTCGCTGGACCCGAACGCTGGCAACCATGTTTGCAGCGGGGGTTCCCTTGGTCGAATCGCTGGAATCCGTCGGAGGTGCAGCAGGCAATCATGTGTACAAGTCTGCCACCCGTGAAATCCAGAACGAGGTCGCCAGCGGCACCAGCCTGACCATCTCCATGCAAAACGTCAATGTTTTCCCGAACATGGTGACGCAAATGGTCGCCATTGGTGAGGAGTCTGGCGCCCTTGACGCCATGCTCTCAAAAGTCGCCGATTTTTTCGAACAAGAAGTTGATGATGCCGTGGAAGCCATGTCCAGTCTCATGGAACCCATGATCATGGTTGTTCTCGGGGTATTGATTGGTGGCATGGTCATCGCAATGTACCTGCCGATCTTCAAGCTTGGGGCGGTAGTTTGACGACCATTGATTCGCTGGGCCTGCTGGCAACATTGGTGGGCCTTCTTGGCTTGTGCGTTGGCAGTTTTCTCAATGTCGTAATTTATCGGCTTCCGGTCATGCTGGAGCGAGAATGGCAAGCACAGTGCCATGACATCCTTGGCACGGCGGAAACCTCCGAAACCACGAAATTCAATCTGGCGACGCCGCGCTCCCGCTGCCCTAATTGCAATCACCCGATCGGTATTTTAGAAAACATTCCGGTGATCAGTTACTGCCTGGTGCTTCGTGGCAAATGCTCGGCATGCAAAACCGCCATTTCTTGGCGTTACCCGCTCATTGAGACGCTCACCGGCATGCTCTCGGCGTTTGCGGCCTGGCATTTCGGCCAAACCTGGGCAACAGTTGGCGCACTTCTCCTGATCTGGTGCCTCATCTGCCTGACCTTTATTGACCTGGACACCTGCCTCCTGCCCGATGCGATTACCCTCCCCCTACTCTGGGCTGGCCTGGCTTTTAATCTCGGCGCCGCATTGGCAACAACGGAATCGGCATTGATCGGTGCGATGGCGGGCTATCTTTCGCTTTGGTCGGTGTACTGGCTGTTCAAACTGGCGACGGGCAAGGAAGGCATGGGTTATGGCGATTTCAAATTGCTGGCCGCTTTGGGTGCATGGCTGGGATGGCAGCTGTTGCCCAGCATCGTTCTGCTCTCGTCCATTGTCGGTGCCGTTTCCGGCGGGCTGATGATCGTCTTTGCAAAACATGGGCGTAACAAACCCATTCCCTTCGGCCCCTATCTCGCCATTGCCGGCTTGATCGCACTATTCTGGGGTCAGCAGCTCACCGAGGCTTATCTGGGACTGCTCTACTGACCCACACCATTTGCCGTGCTGCAGCAGCCAAGATCCATCAGCTATAATTCAAGGTTTTAGAGGACGCCCATGCCGATCTACGAATATCGATGCGAAGCCTGCGGACATCAGAAGGAACATCTGCAGAAAATGAGCGATGCGCCGCTGACCACTTGCCCTGCCTGCGGCAAGGAGCACTACGTCAAACTGCTGTCGGCTGCCGGGTTCCAATTGAAAGGTAGCGGCTGGTATGCCACGGACTTCAAGGGTGGCAGCAAACCCGCCTCCCCACCACCATGCCAAACCGGGGAAGGAAGTTGCTCGTCGTGCGTGGCCAGCTGATCAAACGCTATTTTTTAACCGGCCTGCTGATTTGGGTACCCTTGGTCATTACGGCCTGGGTACTGTCAATTATTATCAATACGCTGGATCAGTCCCTAAGACTGCTGCCCGAGGTACTTCACCCCAAAAATCTGTTCGGCTTCGCGATTCCGGGTGCCGGCGCGGTACTCACGCTGGCGATCATTTTGATTACCGGCTTGCTCGCCGCCAACTTCATCGGCCAAAAACTGGTGAGCTGGTGGGACTTGTTGCTTTCTCGCATTCCCGTGGTGAACTCGGTCTACAAAAGCGTCAAGCAAGTTTCCGACACGCTCTTTGCGCCCAATGGCAACGCTTTTAGAAAAGCCTTGTTGATTCAATATCCTCGCCCCGGGGTCTGGACGATTGCCTTTTTGACCGGCAGCCCGGGCGAAGCGATCAAGGATTTGCTGCAAGGTCCGCATCTCAGCGTTTATGTCCCGACCACGCCGAACCCGACCTCGGGCTTCTTCCTGATGCTACCCGCCAGCGAGGCTCTCGAACTCGACATGTCGGTCGACGAAGCGCTGAAATACATTATCTCGATGGGGGTCGTCAGCCCCCCCAAGCACGTAAAAACACATCAACCTCATTGAACACCCCACGGAATTCCCATGCGTACCCATTATTGCGGCCAACTCAACGCCTCCCTTGACGGTCAACTTGTCACGCTTTGCGGCTGGGCTCATCGCCGTCGCGACCACGGCGGCGTCATCTTTATCGATCTGCGTGACCGCGATGGTCTGGCCCAGATCGTTTGCGACCCCGATCGTGCCGAGGCCTTCACTATCGCCGAATCGGTGCGCAACGAGTTCTGTTTGAAGATCACCGGCAAGGTTCGCCCGCGCCCGGCAGGTACGACCAACGCAAATCTGGCCTCCGGCGAGATCGAAGTGCTGTGCCACGAGATCGAGGTACTCAATCCCTCCGTCACCCCGCCCTTCCAGCTGGACGAAGACAACCTGTCCGAAAACGTTCGCCTAACGCATCGAGTCATCGATCTGCGCCGTCCGCAGATGCAGAACAACCTGATGCTCCGCTACAAAACGGCCCGTGCCTTCCGTCGTTTCCTCGACGACAATGGTTTTGTCGACATTGAAACGCCGATGCTGACCAAATCGACCCCGGAAGGTGCCCGCGACTATCTAGTGCCCTCCCGCGTCCACGCCGGCCAGTTCTTCGCCTTGCCGCAATCGCCGCAGTTGTTCAAGCAATTGCTGATGGTGGCGGGTTTCGACCGCTACTACCAGATCACCAAGTGCTTCCGCGACGAAGATTTGCGTGCCGACCGTCAGCCCGAATTCACCCAGGTCGATATCGAAACCTCCTTCATGAGCGAAGCCGAAATCACCGCGCTGATGGAAAAGCTGATCCGCACCGTGTTCAAGGAAGCGATTGACGTCGACCTGCCGGAATTCCCGCGCATGACCTACGCTGAAGCCATGCACCGTTTCGGTTCCGACAAGCCGGATTTGCGTGTCACGCTCGAGTTGACCGAAGTGACCGATGCCTTCAAGGATGTCGCATTCAAAGTATTCGCCTCGGTCGCGAACAGTGAAGGCGGTCGCATTGCCGCGATGCGTATTCCTGGTGGCGCCACCCTCACCCGCGGTGAAATCGATGCCTACACCCAGTTCGTTGGCATCTACGGCGCCAAGGGCCTGGCCTACATCAAGGTCAATGACGTCACCCAGATCAACGAAACCGGCCTGCAGTCACCGATCGTCAAGAACCTGTCCGAAGCTTCCCTGAAGGCCGTCATCGAACGGACAGGCGCCCAGTCCGGCGACCTGATTTTCTTTGGCGCCGACAAAGCGAAAATCGTGAACGATGCTCTCGGCGCCCTGCGCATCAAGATCGGCCACGAAAAAGGTTTTGTCACCGGCGCCAAGTGGGCGCCGCTGTGGGTCATCGACTTCCCGATGTTCGAGTACGACGACGAATCCAAGCGCTGGACCG
>JAKLLI010000118.1 GCA_023150195.1 Azonexus sp. | reverse complement strand
CAGCGGGTTGACCGTCAGATTCGATACCCGCTTCGCCGATGTCATGGCCATGTGCGCCAGCACCCCTCGCCCGGGGCAAAGCGGCACATGGATCGACACGGCCATGCGCGATGCCTACCAGAAACTGCACCGCCAAGGCTGGGCGCATTCGGTGGAAACCTATGCCGACGGCCAACTGGTCGGGGGACTCTACGGCCTGGCCATCGGACGCATGTTTTACGGTGAATCCATGTTTTCCCGGCAAACCGATGCCTCGAAATGCGCCTTTGCCCATCTGATTCACTATCTTCTTGCTCAAGATTTCGGCATGATCGACTGCCAGATGCACACACCGCACCTGGCCTCGCTGGGCGCTGAAGAGATCGACCGTGGCGATTTCATCGCCCGCCTGAAAGTCCTCATCGCCGACGAGCGCCCACCCGGCCTCTGGCCTGCCGACCCACCCCGTATTGCCTGGTAAGCATGTCCCAGCCCGACGACGCCAAACTGCCTTATTCGCTGCTTCAGTACTACGCGACATCGCCCTATCCGTGCAGCTACCTGCCGGACCGAATGGCTCGCTCGCAAGTCGCCACGCCCACCCACCTGATCGACAGCAAAATCTACAGCACGCTGGTGAGCAAAGGGTTTCGGCGCAGCGGCATCTTTACCTACCGGCCGCATTGCGACCACTGCAAAGCCTGCATCCCCGTTCGCCTGCCCGTCGATCAACTGCTTCCACGCCGTAGCCAGCGGCGGGCGCTGAAGCACCATGGGCATTTGGTCGCGCGTGAAATGCCCTTGATGTTCTTCACCGATCACTACGACCTTTATGTCCGCTATCAGAACAGCCGCCATGCCGGCGGCGGCATGAACGACGACAACCACGACCAATACGCCCAGTTTCTCCTGCAAAGCCGCGTCGATACCCGCCTGATCGCCTTCACCGAAGGGGAAAAACTGCGCATGGTCAGTCTGATCGACGTCCTGGAAGACGGGCTTTCGTCGGTCTACACCTTTTTTGACCCGGAAATCCCCGGCGCCAGTTTTGGCGTCTACAACATTCTCTGGCAAGCCGAACAGTGCAAGGCGCTGGGCCTGCCTTATCTCTATCTTGGCTACTGGATTGCCGAAAGCCGCAAGATGGCCTACAAATCGGACTTTCGCCCGATTGAAGGCTTGATCGATGGTCAATGGCAAGCCCTACCCCTTCCCGACGAAGCCTGCCGATGAAAAATATCCTCCCCCTGCTACTCGTGCTCCCCGCATTTGGCGCCCAGGCCCAAGCTGTTTTCAATTATCGCTGCGATGATGGCAGCACGCTGAACGTCCGCTTCCAAACCCCGGTCGACGGCGAGCAGACTGCTATTTTGGCCTTACCCGGCGGGGATTTTTCGTTGCCGCAAGGGGTCAGCAGCTCCGGCGCGCGCTACGCCCGCGGCCCAGTGAGTTTGTGGATCAAGGGCCAGGATGCCCTGTTTGAAACTGGACGCGCCAGCCGCCGCTGCACGACCCCAACACCGCTTGGGAGTTTCATCGAAATTACCGGCTCGGTCACCTACCTAGCACGTATCGCGCTCCCACCGGCAGCCAATCTGACGATCAAGGTCGAGGATGTCGCCCGTGCCGATGCCCCCGCCAAAATCTTGGCCGAACAACATTACGCACTGGCTGGCGCGCAGGTACCGATACCCTTCAAGCTCACCCTGGATCGCGACCTCGCCGGTCCACGCGCCCGTCTGGTCATTTCCGCACGCATTGACACGAACGGCCAACCGCGCTTTCAGGTGCGCCAACCCTACCGCCCACTCGCCGCACATGATGGCCAAATCGATCTGATTCTCAAGCCCGTGCGCGCGACCCGCTAAGTTTTTTACCGATCGACCCGCCCTGTCATGTTGGCCGCCTTTGTTTCAGGAGATTTACCATGCGCTTTCGCCTTTTTGCCCTGATCACCCTGTTGACCGCCCTGCTCTCCGGCTGTGGCTACAACCAGGTGCAGATCAATGACGAAGATGTCAATTCGGCCTGGTCCGAAGTCCTCAACCAATATCAACGCCGCGCCGACCTGATCCCGAATCTGGTCGCCACGGTGCAAGGCTATGCAGCGCACGAAAAAGCCGTACTGACCCAGGTCACGGAAGCGCGTGCCGCCGTGGCGGGCATCAAGGCCACACCGGAACTGATCAACGACGAAGCCGCTTTCGCCAAATTCCAGAAGGCGCAAGCCGAGATGAGCAGTGCGCTCGCCCGTTTGCTGGTGGTCTCCGAGAATTACCCCCAACTCAAGGCCGACGCCAATTTCCGCGATCTCCAAGCGCAGCTGGAAGGCACGGAAAACCGTGTCACCGTCGCACGCAACCGCTACATCGCGGCCGTACGCACCTACAACGTGTCCGTGCGCACCTTTCCGAACAACCTGAGTGCCATGGTGTTTGGCTGGAAAACCAAGCCCAACTTCTCGGTGGAGAATGAAAAAGCCATTGCCACGGCGCCCACGGTCAAGTTCGACAGCAAGTAAGCCAGTGCTGCGCTGGCTGTTCATCTTCTGGCTTGCCCTGCTGCCGCTGGCCGGACAAGCCGAGGGGCCGATCCTGCTGCCGCCGCTCAGCGCGGCGGTCACGGATCTGACGCATACCTTGTCGGATGCTGACAAGGCCGCGCTGGAAACCGATTTGCAAGCCTTCATCAAGGATAGCGGTTCTCAGATAGTCATTCTCATGCTCCCCGGCACTGCGCCGGAAAGCATTGAGCAATTCGGCATTCGCCTCGCCGAGGCCTGGAAAATCGGGCGTCAGAAAATCGACGATGGGGTGATCGTGATTGTTGCCAAGGAGGAACGGCGGATGCGCATTGAAGTCGGCTATGGACTGGAAGGTGCGATTCCCGATGCCATCGCCAAACGCATCATCGACGAACACATGGCGCCCGCGTTCCGTCAGGGCAATTTTGCCGGCGGCCTGCGGTCGACCGTGGACATGCTGCAAAAACGCATCCGTGGCGAAGCCCTGCCGCCACCCAAGGCGGCAAGCCCCCTTAACAGCGAAGACAGCGAAGGCCTGCTGCTGTTCGTCATTGTGCTGGCCAGCCTTGCCCGTGCCCTGTTCGGTCTGATCGGTTCGCTGGCGGTTGCAGCACTCGCCGGCGCTCTTGCCTGGTTTGCCTTTCATTCCGTCATTGCCGTGGCAATTGCCAGCGTACTTGCCTTCTTCGCGTCCTTCATGCGCTTCGGACGCGGTGGCGGCCAGTGGCGAAGTGGCGGCGGCGGTTTTGGCGGCAGCCCGGGCAGCGGTGGTTTCAGCGGCGGCGGTGGCCGCTTTGGTGGCGGCGGTGCCTCGGGAGGCTGGTGAAATGAAGTTGCTGCGTATACTCAAACACCTTAGCGCCCCCAGCGTGCGCCAGAAACCGCCGCTTAGCGACGCGGCACTCGATGCGATCACCGCTCGCATCGCCGAAGGTGAAAGCACCCACCGCGGCGAGATCCGTGTGGTCATCGAAGGCCCCTTGCCGCTGGGCGTTCTCTGGCGCGAGGAAAGCAGCCGCCAGCGTGCAGCCGACCTTTTTGCGACCTGTGGCGTAGGCAATACGCGCAACGCCAGCGGCATTCTGCTCTACATTCAGTGGCTGGAGCGACGCGTGGAAATCCTGGCAGACCAAGGCATTACCGCCTGCGTGCCGCAAAGCGAATGGGATGCCCTATGCCGTTCCCTGACGCAAGCCTTTAGTGAAGGAGCGCCCCAGTACGGTTTGCTGGCGGCGGTCGACCGGATGAATGCCTTGCTTTCCGCACACTTCCCAACGGCACCCATGGACGATTCCAACGAACTGGAAAATCGCCCCCTCGTGATCTAAACACCCATAAAATCATCATATTATGAAATATTAACTTTGTTTCATATCAAGGAGGGAAAAGCCAGGCAAGGCAAAAATCCGGGCCATCCTAGGCTTCTCGCGGTGCACAATGCGCTCTATCCTTGCCGTTTTCTTCATGCTGTTCTCCTCTTTGGCATCAGCCCAACTCCTGCTTGGAGAACACGCCATCCACGATGCCGCTCGACGCGAGAGCGGCATCGCTATCCAACGCCTGCTCAGCGCAGATCCAGCGCTACGGGACCTCAAAACAATTCACGGATCGCAACCCATCCATTTCGCTGCGATGAATCCCGACATCACGGCACTGCAAGCCCTGATCGCCGCGGGCGCCCTGATTAACGCTCGTGACAACGAGGGTGCGACCGCACTTCACCTGGCGGCTTATGCCAGCCGTGCCACACATGCCCGGTTGCTACTTGAAGCCGGGGCAGATCCCATGGCCAAAACAGACAATGGACGCGACCCCACCGCAATGGCGCGCAAGGTCAAGGCGGACGAGGCTGCTGGCGTCATCTCGCTGTGGATTCTTAAAGATTGCAAGGTGAACAAGCCATGCTGAAGCGACTATTGCTGGCTGTCGCACTGGGCTGGAGCACCACCACGCAAGCCGATGTCGCACTACCGACGATCAGGGTGTACACCCCAAACGTTTGCCTCGCCTGCATCGATTGGACTGAGCACTTACGAAAAAATGGGTTCGCCGTTTCAGTCTCTCAGCATGGTGAAACCGAACTTGCCGACATCAAGCGCAAGCTCGGCGTCCCCCTCGAACTCCAATCGATTCCGAGCGCGCAGGTTGCAGGTTATTTCATTGAGGGCCATGTCCATGCCGATCAAATCAAGGAACTGCTGCAAGAGCGCCCCCAGGCGAACGGGCTGAGTGTGCCGGGCCTGCCCTTGGGTGCACCCGGCAGGGAATACTCTAATCCAACCTGCCAGACGGCGTGTACCGTCCTCGACACAGAAACGGCTGGCTATCGCGTTCGCCGGGAGTTATACGAAACATTGCTGGTCCTGCCCAACGGAGAAACCCGTACCTGGGCCCGGCATTAGGGGTTCAGAGAAAATCTGCTTTGAGTCCGGCAAACCAGTCCGCAGCAGCTTGCTGGTAGTTTTCCGTTCGCGACTGGATGACTTCCTGCATCAGGAATCCATCAGAACGCTGCCGATAGTGCGTCTGGATCCTGACACCCGGCGCATCAGGATTCTCCTGCTGGATATGGCAGACACTCTCCGGCAGATGCATGCCGGGAGACCGACCAGCGATCGCCGATGCCAGCTGTGCTGCCGCAATTCGTCCCATGGATGCCGCCAGATGGCCTGTTTTCGGGTACTGGCCAAAGAGCGAAGAGACCATCCCCACTGCATCACCAATGATCCAGATATGTTCATCCCGGCGTGAGCGCAGATCAAGCCCCCCCACATCGCCCCACGCATCGGCTTGACCGCTCTGCGGATCCACTCGGATCAGGCCGGCATCCCAAAGCAACTGAGCCGCCTGCTGTGGCGGACTGAGCAAGGCAGCGTCGAAAGCGATCTCGTCAACATCCGTACTCACCGTATTGCGCATCAAATCCACCTGACGAACCTGCGCATGATCGAGATAGCTCACCTGATCCCGAAAGGTTTCGAGCAATGGCCGGCGGTACAAGGGCATCAAGGGATTGGGATCGATCACGATGAGCCTGGCCGACAAGTGCCGCGCCTTGATCCAGCCAGCCAGCATGACCGCCCGCTCGTAGGGCGCCGGCGGACAACGATACGGCAAAGGGGGAATATTCATCACCAGATTTCCCCCACCGAAGCGGGCCAGACGCTGCCTCAAATGGGGCAAGAGATGTGCATCCCCCATGCTCGCCCAAGCACGTTGCCGAAACAGGGTTTCCATCTCACGGTCGACGATGCCCCAAGCCGCAAAATGCTCGCGAATGCCAGGCCCAAGCACCAGGAAGTCATAAGACATCTCAGCCTGCTCAAGGCGCACCACCTGACGTACCCGATCAATCTCTTGAACCGCCCCCTGAACGAAGCGGTAACCGTGCCGTGCAGCCAGATCGGCGAAGTCGCAAGAGAAGGGCTGACTGTCATCATTTGCCAACAGCCAAGCATTGCTTCCCGAGAAAGAAACAAAGTTGGCATGACGGTCAATCAAAACGATATCCGCTTGCGGCAACAAACGGCGCAAATGAGCGGCTGCAGCCAGCCCACCCCAGCCGCCGCCGACGACAATGACCCGTACTATCGCAGCCGATGCTGGCCGACTCAGGGAAGCAAAACCCGCGGCGAGCAGAAAATGACGACGCCTCAAGCTAAAGGTCATTGGTACCGAAGCGCTTCGATCGGGTCGAGTTGCGCGGCCTTGCGCGCCGGATACCAGCCAAAAAAGATCCCGACGCCGGCAGCGACCGCAAATGCGAGCA